>DQCG01000291.1:0-1810 GCA_003533825.1 Phycisphaerales bacterium | reverse complement strand
GTCTCCAGGCGGTTATTGCCCTGGCAATGAAGGTCTGTCCAGCCCAGGTCGTCGATCATGATGAGCAGGACATTGAGTGGACGTTCGGTCTTAGGTTGCATTGAAGATATCGAGGCCGGCCGACAGCCGGTCAGGACGGTGGATGCCACGGCCCATCCTGCGGTCTTGATAAAAGCTCGTCGATTCATATCCGGTGTCTCCTAATGCGGTTGGCTCCAATTACAGAGCGTTGAGGCCAAACGGGTCAATTCAAGCTGTGCCGTCTCGACCGCCTCAAGGTTCACTCAAATTGACCGGTTCAGCAAAATCTGTACAGAATTGTATCAATCCTGCGCTTGTTCTCAACGATTATTCAGAACAACCGGGCTTTTTACTTTTGTGCCGGTTGAGTTTCGGGTATACTTGCTCATCGAACGAATCGCTTGATTTTATATGTGAAACAATGGTTTCTCGACGTACATAGAACCAAATTGAAAGGAGAAGATTAGATGACTACTAAAGATAATGAAGAATATCCGGTGCGAAGGACATGCTGCCCCTGCGGTCAGCATGATTCCGCAGATGGGATCACGCGGCGAGGTTTTCTGCAGGGCGTCGGCGGAACGGCGGCTCTGGGAGTAGCCCTGACGGGTCTAACCTGGTCGGGCGTCTCGGCTGCGGAACGCCAGGGGCAGGCGGGACCGAAGCGCCGCCCGCTTGTAGTTAAGCCGATTCTTGTTTACAGCATCCCGAGAAGGCGGCACCAGACAAGCTGGCGCAGTTGGGGCGGCATCCAGACGCAGGAAGACGCCAACCAGGAACTGGGACGCATCAGGCGAGAGCTTAGAGATATGGAAAGCAAGGCGGACTTTCCCGTGCAATTTCTAGCGCCGACGGGTATCAGGGGCTCCGGCGAATTGTCCGGAATAAGCGACCTGGCCAAAGCGGATGTGTATATTGTCTATGCAGCCGGCGGCGGGCAGGATACATTCGCCAAGCTGGCTGAACGCGGCAAGGACATGATCTTTTTCTGCCGGCACAAATCGGGGCCGGTCTATCTGTGGTACGAGATCATCAGTCCCCGCTACCTCCGGCAGCATACCGATACTCTGGCGCTTAAGGGGATCGACGATGGGGACGTTGTAATTGACAGCCAGGACGAGGTTTTATGGCGTCTGCGTGCGCTGTGCGGCCTGCACAACACGATAGGGACGCGGATCATCGCAATCGGCGGGCCCGGCGGATGGGCGCAGCCGAGAGATGTAGTGCCCAACCTGGTCAGAAAAATATGGAAATTCGACATACAGACGGTTTCGTACAAGGATTTGGGTGGGTTGATCAAAGAAGCTCGGGCAGACGCCGCCGCGGTTAAGCGTGCAAAACAACGGGCCGAGGCGTATCTCAAAGCACCCGGCAATACGCTGGAAACCAAGCGTGAGTACGTGGACAATTGCTTTTTACTTGAGCAGGTCTTCCGTGGGATAATGAAGAAAGCCGACTGCCAGGCTATCACGATCAACGGCTGCATGGGGACAATTATGCCGCTTGCAGAGACCTCGGCTTGTTTAACGCTGAGCTTATTGAATGACAGCCAATACGTAGCCTTCTGCGAGTCGGATTTTGTAGTGATTCCATCCGGCGTGCTGCTGGCGAATATTTCAGGCAAGCCCGTCTTCCTCAACGACCCGACCTACCCGCACGATGGCGTGATTACCGGTGCCCACTGTACGGCCCCGCGAAAGATGAACGGCAAAGACCTCGAACCGGTGCGCATCATGACTCATTTCGAGTCGGACTATGGCGCCGCGCCGAAAGTCGAGATGAGCAAAGG
>DQCG01000609.1:39186-39899 GCA_003533825.1 Phycisphaerales bacterium | reverse complement strand
AGCAGTTTTGGTCGGTAAAAACAAAGCCAATTTATTCGTATTGCATACTGCGTGCTGCGTATTGCGAAAAGTAATTTGAAAAAACAAAGCCAACTTGTCGGCATGTGTACCGGCGTATACTCTTAATACATAAGGTCTTATGGCAATATGCCGACCTGGGGAGCACAAAAATACAAAGCCAAACAAACCCATTTTCACCTACCACAAAAGGAGTAGAACATAAAACTGCTTTCTTTTTTCTCTATTGAGGTATCCGATTATCAATCGGATAAAGGATATTCTCCACAAAAACGGGCATAACAGCACTCTTATAAATATTATTATGAGACGGATAAAACGGCAGTTTTTTTCAATTTTATGCAAGTATAGAGTTGATTCGGAGCAAATATATGCCGATAATAGCATAAACAACCCGGTATAACGCGATAGATAAGCAATAAATCCTACTAAACAAATAAAAGGAGAGTAATAATGAAATATACACGAGTAATTACATTGGCGATTTTAGCACTACTCACAATCAGCATGGCGGGCTGCTTTTCATCCAATCCGGCAGACATAGAAGCATTTTTGATGCCGTCAAAAGTCAACGTTACTACAAGAAATTATATTGTGCAGCCGCCGGACGAGATTGAAGTACATTGCTCCCGAGTTCCTGAAATCGATTTGCAGCGTCAGCAAATACGTCCGGACGGCAAAATAAGCTTCGAAGC
>DQCG01000609.1:0-39167 GCA_003533825.1 Phycisphaerales bacterium | reverse complement strand
CAAATTGAAGGTGATAACCCGATCGACGTTCGTATCGTTGCTATCAGGAGCAAAAGGATCTACGTTTTTGGCCAGGTTGCCTCTCCCGGCGCACAAGCCTATTCGGGACGCGATACAGTCATAGGCGCATTAGCACTCGCAGGAAGCCCGACTGTATTGGCCTGGGAGCAACGTATCCAGGTAATAAGGCCGTCAAGCAATGAGAATGTTAAGCCCAAAATCTTTGAATTTAACTTCGACCGTGCGGCTGCTCATGGCGATGCCACTAAGGATGTTCTGCTGCAGGAAGGTGATATCATATACGTGCCACCGACCATATTAGCTGCGGCAGCAATGAAGATAGAAGAGTTCATACGGCCAATTGCGAGAGCGTTTTCCGGTTACTATTTGATGGGAGGCGGAACATCAGAAGATGCTACGCGCTACCGCGGCGTCGGCATGGGCTATTGACAGCTTTGCAGCTAACAATGTTTTAAGAATTTAGAACAGGAGAGTGATAATAGTGTTGGGGCGGCGAGATGGATTGAGAATTGCTCACATTGCCAGCACGGTCTGGTTCATTCTGTGCGTCGGCTATATCCTGGTTGTAGCCTTGCGACAGGCCGGCGTTCGATGGTTGGTCGTCTTTTCCCTCTCAGGGCAAGGCGCGTTAATCATTCTCATATTGGTCAGTCTATATCTATTCGCAATTTTCAGAGGTATCAGCAGCAGCCAAAAAGTTCAGGTGGAACATCCGCTGACCAGTACGATATATTACGCGGTGTTCTATGTTTTAGCTCCATTTCTGGGCTGCCTTTCCGGCTTACTGGGAATGATAGGCATAAATACAATCAGCCAGTTCCTTCTGGGCATTGCGATGGGAACTCTTGGGACAACATTTCTTGTCTGGGTGGTTGTCGATCCTTCGATTGGCCTTCTCGAACTGATACTTCCCGCAAGTCGAAAACACCGCGCTGAACGGCTGGCCTATACCAAAGACGAACGAGAAAAGAAACAAAGAGACAGAAAACGCCTGCTGGACGAGGTCTTAGCCAGGGAAGAATCGGATCGTCTCTACTGGCAGGAAATACTGAAACCAGAGGCTGAAAAACTCGCCGGACTTTTGACGGCTGATATAACGGACCTGAAGCAGGTGGAGCAGGAAGCGGTCGGTATTGGTGTCAGCGCATGGCAAACCGGGGGACTGATCTGCATGAGTGAGCTTCGCGATATGGCAATAGCTATAAGCAAACAGAAATACCAAAACAGGGCTGTTTTTGACTACATCAGTTTCTGGTGGGACGGCATCGGAAACTGGCGGGCCGTACCAATTGTTTGAAAAGTACAATTATAGCTCACTCAAATCCAACAGGGCAAAATCCGCTTACCCCGGTGACTTCGAAAAGCACCGGCTGCGGCGGCAGGAACAACAATTTCTCAATGAAATTCTGCAAAATTCTTGTTCCTGACATAAAAATCAAAAAAGGCGAAGACGTATAACCTCCGCCTTTTTTGATATATGCTCCTCTAATGCAATTGTTCGTATCTGTCTATAGTGTTTTACGTCTGCGCAGCCAGCCTACAAGACACACGCCAATGCTGCTTAAAAGAATAGCACCTGGAGCAGGAATTACCGGCGGCGGCGTGGCCGCTGTGACATCCAAATCCTTTATCCCGGGCTTATTTGGATAAAATTGATCGAACTTCGGAAACAAAAAGGCAAGTGCCCCATCGTTAAATATACCGTTTGGTATATACTCTCCGGGGCCGTTTGGTTTATTGTGCTGCCAATTCATCTTGCCCCATTTGAATTTGACCAGATTGCCGGCATCGAAGTCGTAAATCATGTAGCCGTATTTCTGAGGATTTTTCGTAAAACTTCCCACATCTGCCAAATAGATTTCAATCGTTACTCGGAACATAAGTTTACCGGTAAAGGCAAGATCAGTGTATCCGGAATTGCCTGCGTTTGTCAGATCTAAAGTCGGCATGGCATTTGCCGGTGTGCTTAATCCTCCGAAAAGCAACATAACCACGGATAGACAAACTGCTGTTTTCGCCGATTTTTGCAAAACCGCTGTAAGCACTGTGAAAACAGGCAGCACAAATGGGTTGCTCCCAACAGGCCTAAACAAGCTTATTCGTGACGCACAATATTTCTTTAAATACTTAACCTTAGACAAGATTCTCATACCATCCTTAGCTTTCATATATATCCTTCCTTATTACAAAACCTCTCGGAGAGCAGGAAATCCGCATGTGTGTAATCGCTTTATATGCCTACTCATCCATTAAGGCACAATCTAAATCATTTAACCCCATAGGGTTCTTCGTCTTATCCATCCGGCAAGGCCCACACCAACCTTCATTCATAATAAAGGGATTAATGCATATATCCTGTTCGAAAAGAGTCTGACGATTTATTTTAAATTCGGCGGACCTCGGGCCAGGCTGGCAATATTAAATGATGATGAATAAAGGACATGTTGCCTGGCACCTGGAGCCAGGCACTCTGTTACCTGGAATAGGCAGGAAGAAAGTGCCGCTATTGCGGAATGGGATTCTTCTCCACAATAACGATTCTCTTTTTGAAGGTTGTTCTTAGGTAAAGAAAAAAACTTATGATTAGCAAGTCTTTGCAAAGACTTAGATATGGAACATGTTCGAAAGGAAGACCATATTGAAATTCTCTCAGTTCCCTGTTGAAATTTATGCCTTACTATTGTGTTCGGTATAAATGATTTCCCGGATTTAGGAATTCCTTCTAAATGACGCAGCAGGCCGATATAGCATGTACCTTCAATATCACTTCGCAGACGATATGGATGTTTTTGCCCGGTTAGGTGAGCAACCTGATGATCAGATGATTGTTTTTCACTTCTTCCTCTGCCGGCTATATTTGCAGCCAACTGCGGCAAAATAGAGACTCCGGCCTGGCCGGCCCATAGCAGGCCTGCCAATGCCGCAAGCCAAACTCTGCGATCCTTTACCAGTGATACACACAGGAATCCAACCAGGACCATCAGCAGTGTTTTTGGCGCTGGGGGCAATGATTTTACGCCCATATACGTATTCTGCAACTTGCCATTTTTAACAGGTGGCCTGTGAAATTCCTTAGAGATGGAATCTAAGTGTGAATTGAATAGTCCGGTAACGTGGTCTATATCTTGCCTGCAGTGAGGATATATGTATAAACCTGAAGGCCTGGCGCAGAGGAAGATATCGCCATCGCTATCGTTAATCGTTGGTGCAGCATTTACGATCGCCGTACCAAAAAACAACAGCATAACTACCATTCCCTTGGTTTTTTCGCCACGAACCATTTCTCCTCTGTCTCCTTACAGGGCGCTTTTAATCTTACCACATAACCTACCGAGGACCCTCTCAGAATATATTCGAGATGGTCTTACCCTCCTTATCTGCTATGTGTATATTCTCTAAGTTCAATATCTTCATTATAGAACAAAAATGAAAAGAAATAAATGAAAATATTGCATTTTATGGATATATTCTCGGACGTATTATATTTTCGTTGTACTTATCGGACAAATAAGCGCAATAACTTTAGTTTAACTTCTATAATATAGGAAAAATAGAAAACTATTTTAAGATAAGTAAATATTTGTTCAGGAAATGATTATTAATTGATTTAACGAAGATTTGTAGTACTTGCAGTTTTTTGAAATGATGCAGACACAGAATCCTTATATTATGTTTTAGATCTGCATTTTGTGCTTTCTTAGTATTGAAAAGGGGATTGTCAGCTTTAATAAAGCTGTTTTTTCGTATGAGTCAGTTATGATTTGTATTAATACTAATATGGTGGGATGTATATATGGGTGTTATAGGTAGGAATTATCTCAGCGATCTTTGCCTTGTAACAAGAGTTTTGCAAAAGTTCAGTTGTAAGTAAAAAGAGCAATATATACTCTCATACATAGGGAGTTGTAAGATCCCTCGAATCATTCACAAATCTCAGGAGCATCGCAATTTTGCTTTTAACGTGGACTTTTCGATAAATATTCCTTGTGTGAGTCTTTACTGTACCGGGTTTTATGTGCAGGAATTTAGCTATATTACCATTTCTGAAACCCTTACAAACTAATTCCGCTATTTGACGTTCTCGAGGCGTTAAATTATAAATGTTTTGCACATACGACCACTGTTTTTGGTTAAGCAGAATGACATCGGGCTGTTTGCACCCGTAATCACCACTTACTATGTTCTCAGATTGTGAATTTTGCAATTGAAGCATAGCTAACTACCCTCCTGTAACTGTTTTAGCAGACTCTTTGCTTCGGCCAAGTCTGCCGTTGATAAACCGCCGATTTGGCCCTCCAATTCCAAAGCCTCATTCAAATATTTAATTGCTTTGTCCTTTTCTCCCAGATCGGCAAATACTCTTGCTAAATAAAAACGTGTGCCAATGCTTGCCGGCGTAATACCGGGGTAAAGCTTAATACATTCCATGAAATCAGCGACAGCTTTATCGTACTGACCCAGCCGGTAATATATAACACCACGAGTATCGATGAGATCATAATAATTTGGCGCCATTTCCATCCCTTTCTGGGCAAGCTCAAGAGCTTGCTGATGTTCACCTTGCACTTCGGACATTATCCAGGCAAGATTATTGATGGCGATTACATTGTCAGACTCAAGCTCAAGAAGTCGGCGGTAGAGCGGTGCTGATTCTTCAGGACGGCCCTTAATTTGCAGCAGGATAGCAAGAATGCCCATAGCTTCACTACAATCAGGGTCACCTTTCAGTATCAACCGTAGTATTTCCTCGGCTGTTACCCTGGCCTTATTGTCCTCAATCACCATCAAACCCTTGGCAATGTTTACAGGCGTATGACTGTCCTGGGGGTGCTTACCATACCAGTCAATGACCATCCGGCTCAGCACGCTCCATGCTTCATCGTCTTTGAGTAATTGCACATGCGCTAATAATGGACCCGGATCGTCCGGCTCAGACTCAAGCAGAGAATCAAATTCTTTTTGTGCCTGTTCTTTGTCGCCGCTTTTGTATAAGGCAACAGCCAGAGCGACTACGCATTTTCTACGCGTCGAGGCATCACAAGCAGTCAATTGCTCTCTCAACAGATTTACAGCTCTTTCCGGATCGCCCGCTTTAATATACGTCTCGGCCATTAATATCGCGATACTAAGATCGTTCGGATCCATCTCATGTAATAATTTCAGAGTTGGAATAGCCAGGACCGGTGACCGCACCGCCTCCACGCGAGCTTTCAACAGTAACAAATTTTTATCGCTGGGTTCATAGGCGAGACCTCCCAAAGCAGCATCCATGGCCTTCCCAAGCTGACCCTCCTTTATGGCAATCTGACCCAACAGCACCCATGCCCCACTCATTTCAGGCCGGTCTTTAGTTACCCTTTGAAGAATCTGCTTGGCTTTTTCGATTGCCGGAGCCGTCCCTTCGATAAGTGCCGATCGCGCACTGAGCAGCCGTAATTCAATATCTTCTGCATTTGATTCCAGAGCTTGTTCAAGGAGCACCTTTCCCGCATGAACTATATTAGGTTCTCCGGACACTAAAAACAGCGGAATGGCACGTTTTTGTAATTGAATGTTATCAGGGGCCAGATCTAACGCTTTCTGAATATCAGCCGTTGCTTTTTCGCCCTGGTTTATAGAACGATAGAAGTCGCTTCTGGCAATCCACACCTCAGCGTTCTCAGGTTCGGTGGAAACAGCATGATCGAGGTCTTTGACGGCATCTTCCATCCGCCCCAGCGTAGCATATGTTCGAGCACGGAGGATATAGGCGGATGCATTGTTCAGTTTTTTCACTATTTCATTAGAAATACGCATCGCCTCTTCGTTTTTGTTTTGACGAATATTGATCTGGATTTGTGCGGCGGTCACCGGCAGCGATTCAGGATTCTGTGCTTTTAGACCGGTCAGCAACTCAGAGGCCTCATCAAACTCGCCCTGCTGTATCTTGAGCAGTGCAAGAGACAGGCAGGCAGCCTGATTATCAGGATCGTTATTGAGAAGGCTATGGAGAATATCCGAGGCCGAATCCAACTGGCCACGTCTTAGATAGCTCTGAAATTGCAATCTCTTAAGTTCCGGATGGAACAGTCTTTGTATCGATGCACGGTTCAAAACCTGCTCGGCTTCATCATATTGCCTCGCATTGTAGAGTGCGGCAACAGCGGGAATGATTACACGAAGATCATCAGGTGACCGCCTTAAGGTCTCACGGTATATCGAAAGCGCCAATCGCATCTCACCGGCTCGCTCATAGGTTCTCGCCAGAAGCACGCGGCTTAACTGGTCATTGGGATTAATCTGCGCATTTTCCTGCAGAAGTGACACTATCTGGGGATAACGATTTTTGAAATCATCCATGGCGAACCAGACTGTCGCCTGTTCATATCGCCATTGCCAGCCGTTGTCGCCTTCGATGGATTTTATGTCATTGACAAGTTGCTGTGCTTGTTCGGGATCTTCGATAACCTGCTCACACAATAAAAGCCGACGCTTTATAGGAATATCGTTGGGCAACTTCCCTGAAAGTGTTTTAAGCATCGGATATACACTGTCATTTTGTCTCCATCGAACATAGAATTGGGCAAGCAGCAAACCTAATTCACGCCTGGCAATAGGTGCATCAATACGATCCAATGAATCTATAATGAGCGCTTCGCATTCTTTTTGATTTCCTTTCCGGTCCAACGAAAGCGCAAGGTATCTTACCACATCAGCGTCATCGGGAAACTTTTCCCCGGCTTCATTTAATATCAGTATTGCTTCATCAATCTTGTCCTGAGCGACAAGCAGCTCAGCTTCGGTTATGGCAATCCTTGCTTGTGGCAGGCCGGAATCCTTAAGTTGAGCCAGAAGAGACTCAGCCTCGGCATATTTTCCCTGTCGTAATGCGAGATGTAACTGCAACGATTTAACTTCACCGACGGACTCGTGAGTTTTCTCCAAAACAGACAATTGCCGCTGCACGTCACTCAACGTCTGTGCATTTACCGTCCCTTGTTTACCTGAGCTTGCCGATAACAGTTGCATCTGAGCTTGTACATGCAGTAAAACGGATTCCTGGTTTTCCGGCGATAGTTCCATAGCTCTTGCAGCAAGCTCGGCGACCTCGACCCAGTTTCCAGTCTGAGACAGGAGTTTAGCCAGGGCCAGATAACCCTCGAAGGAGGCGGGGCTTTCAGAAATGAGTGTACGCAGTTGCTGCACGGCCGATTGCGTGTTACCCAGGCGAGACAGAGCCGAAGCCAGCGCCAAACGCACATGTATGGATTTGTTGCCTGATTCCATAGACTGCTGCCAATATTTTACGGCATCAAACAGATTCCCCTGCTCGGCGGCTACAAGGCCTCTCAAAAATGTAACCGACATCGCTGAAACATCCTTTTCGTACATTTTCGAAAGACAATCGTTAGCGTCTTCAAACTCGCCGCAGCGGATAAACAGCTCTGTGGCTAAGGGCATAAAATCCCACGGCTGAGAAGAAAGCTCTTTCAATCCGTTCTCGGCTATTTTCAACATTTTTTCCTGCGACTGTGATTTCAATGCAAGAGTAGCCCACGTTGTCCAGAGATCCTGATCCGCCGGCGAGGTTTCCTGCACAGCGGCGAGGTGCACCTCCGCCTTGTCAAGAGCATTTAAATTGATCAGTTCTTTTGCAAGGCGCAACCGGACGGCCGAATCAGATAAATCCTGCTTTTCGGCCAGTTCCAAATCAGCCAAAGCACTGGATGGATCTTCACTTCTCCTGTAGAAACCCGCGTGGATTATATATGCCAGGGCGGAAGACGGATTTTTCTCCACGGCTTGATCGAACCAAAAGGACGGTAAATCTTGAAAATCTTCCGGACGCTGCTCTATAAGCTGACCTAATGTCTCGTAAGCTAATATCTGCTCAGGATTTTCCTGTACAACTGCTTTCAATTCCGCCGCCGCTTCTTTGAACTTCCGCTGTCCGGCCAGCGCAAGAGCCAACATCCTCCGAAGCGCGGGATTCCGAACAGCCTCAAGTTGTCTTCTGGCAGTAAGCTCCGCCTCGCCGGGGCTGCCGAGGCCCAGGTAGATTTCAGTAAGCTGCATAGCAGCTTCGGAATTATCTTTTTCTAACCTTAAGACGTTCCGATATGCCCCTATAGCTTGTAAAACTCTGTTGCGCTTGGCAGGCCTGATTTTAAGCTGCGCGTCCGCGTATTTGAGCAGTATGGGCACATCATCTCGTTCCAAGGCAATATAACTACCCAGATATTCTGCCGCCTCTTCCCACCTGTGCTCATTATATGCTTTATTACCAAGGATAAAATCCTGCTCTACTCTATTGGTTCTGCGCCACTTTCGCAGTCCGAAGGCGCTTACCCCTAAAACAACAAGGCTGATAACCAAAACAATTGCCAGTTTCCAGTTAAAGTATCTACCCGGCATTTATACACCCTTTCTAAAAATCAGAATTGGTTGATGAAATTTCCAACAAGTTTCTTTGCTGTTTTCCAACATATGAATAAATCCATTTTCAGTGACAGATTCCTGACATACTCGATGTCGTATTGTATCCATTCCTGAAAGTCTCTCATCGGCTGGCGTGTTCTGTAAACCTGCCAGAGCCCCGTAATACCCGGGCGAACCGACAGCCGGGCGTCACGCCAGAACGGACACAGCGTATTCTCCGATTCCGGTGAAGGCCTCGGACCGACTATACTCATCTGGCCGTGCAGAACATTAAAGAACTGAGGTATTTCATCGATATACGTTTCTCGAAGAAACCTGCCTACAGTATTGATTCGAGGGTCATCGGTCATCTTGAACTGCGGGCCATCCACCTGGCTGACGATTCGCAGTTTCTCCTGTATCTTATCAGCACCGGTAACCATCGTTCTGAATTTCAAACAATTGAACATCTTTCCGTGCAGTCCCTGACGTCTATCCTTATAAAATACAGGACCCGGCGAAGTTAATTTGATTACCAGGGCAACGAACAGCATCACGGGGGCAAACAGAATTAATACCATTACCGCGGCAATACAATCGGTAATTCGCTTTAAGAATCTCGCATAAGAAAATTTCGACCAAAGGCGAAACGGCCCATCGGAACGCAGTGACATACTTCTACTGCTTTTGGGTCGAACCAGGCGCTTCCAGTCGTATTGCGGCCCCTTGATAATCCGGCTTTGGACAATTTGATTCTTCGGCACACAAACTTCCGGCCCGATGATTGATGAATTTATAACGGCACCACGCTCAATCCTGGCATTGTCAGCAATAATAGTCGGGCCAACAACAATGACTTTAGGATCGATGTGAATATTCTTTCCTAAAAGCACCTTCCCGATAAATCTCGAATTTTCGGATATTGTACTTGATTCTCGAAGTTCGTATTTGGAGTTCCGGATTTCCGAAAGCCTCGATTCGCAAAAGTACAGTAAACCATTTTCCGTTTCTAAATCCAGCACAGTCCCGCCTACATTAACTGCCCGCAGCGTTAATGCTTTTGACCGGCACTTTTCTATAAGAGCGGAAAAAGATTGAGGCAAAGCATCATCGACCAAAATCCGATCGAGTACGTTTGTTTTAATAAAAAGATGATGAGGCCATTGAGTAGAAACAAATGTGAACTCGGCTGAATCCGAGTAAGCCCGGCGGAAACCCGCTACCTTGCTCTGGGTTGTCAATCGCACTTTTTCGCGTTCTCCCAGCAACCCGGGTTCCGCATTAACCGCCACCACGTCCGCCCGGACGCCGGCCAGTACCTTATAGAGCAGCTCGACGTTGATTTGTGCAGCAAATCGTCCATTGGACACAACGAACCATGAGTCCGAGCCGACATTCAGTCCGGCCCTGCGAAGAAACTCAACTGGGACATGCACTTTTCCCCTGTAGCGGATTACATTTGGCCCGTCATCAAATGAAGTCTGTCGCACCGATTCATTTTCATGGCTCAATTCGCAAGATTCAACCGCCCATTCCTTCGGGATAGCACAAACAGCCTTGCCGAGATTCAATTTCGCAGGGAATCGCAAAATGGAATCCCCCCTAATGTCCTTATCTGAGCACCTGCACAATCCATCGAGAATAACTCCGGCGACAGGCTCGTCGGCCAGAGCAAACCGAAGCAAACTCTCTCCGCTTTTATCTGCAGAGTTCCTGTGTATAACAATCATATTCATGGATTAATGAAGGAACAATATTTATGAGCCCGCGCTAATCAGGCGTGATCTTCAACTCAATCGGTGCCGGGCCGTCCGGGATTTTAAGAACCAATATCTTATGAATCAGGCCTCAGTCGGCCGATTTTCGCTGTCGGTCTCGGATGTATCGGTATTATCTGCATCCGCGATGTCCTCATTCGAGACCGGCGGCTTTTTCCTGGTTCGTTTTCGCATAACGCTTTTTCTTGATTCGACACTTTGTGAATACGAAAAACCTTCACCCGGCTTATCAGACTCCGGGATTTTCGAATCGTAGGTATTATCTGCGCCCTCTTCCATGGAGAACATCAGTTTTCTCCTGGATACCCTGGCACTTTCTCTTGTTTGAGCGCTTTGTGCATAATAACTATGGCCGTGGCGGTAATAACTATGCTCTGCCTGAACACTACTCAGCACGGTGCCCAGCACCTTAACATTTATTTGTAAAAGTCGTTCTTTCGCTTCTTTGAGGTCTGGCATGGTAGTATGGCCGGCATAGCTGACCAAAATGACCGCATTTCCAATCTTAGCCCACATAAGAGCATCGGGAAAAACCAGCGCGGGAGGAGTGTCGATGATCACGTGATCGTACTTTCTGCTGATTGCATTTATCCGTTTAGCCGTCGAAGGCAAAGCTAACATCTCGTAGGCATCCGCCGAATCCTGGAAATCGGCGGCAAGTACATCCAGGCCCGTTGAAGCTACAGAAAAGACTGCCTGTTCAAATTTTACTCCACAGAGAACGTCTTGCAATCCCCTCGAACCCTTGGGAAGATTCAACAACCGCGCAACATCAGGTTTTCTCAAATCGCCGTCTATAAGTAAAACCTTTTTCCCCGACTCGGACAGGCTTGTTGCCAGATTAACGGAAAAAGTGGTTTTGCCTTCTTTCATGCCCGGACTGGTAACAACCAGTTTCTTTGGTATCCCTCTGCCGCCAAGCAGCTTTAAGTTGGCTCGAATAGTCTGGTAATCTCCGACTATCTGTTCCGGAAGAAGAGCCGGCTTAACAGTATTCAAACTTGTAGTCGTGCCGATTATTCGAATACCTATACGCTTTGCCACGTCATCGGGTGTCCTCAGACTCTGGTCGGCTTTATCCCGAAGATACGCCAATCCCATACCGCAAACAAGCGAACCAAAGACCAGGGCTACTGAATATTTCACCCGCTTATCGTTAATAGAGGCAATATCGGCATTATAATGCACGGAAATCCTTGTCGGACGCTTCCGCTGCAACTCGAGATCCTGTATTCGCTTTAGCACTATTTGGTAAGCTTCTTTTGTAGATTCCAACCCTTCCTGCAATTCCTGAATCGTCAGTTGTTTTCTACCAATTCCAATGGTTTGAGTATCTTGCTGCGATAGTGTCTCTTGAAGACGTTTTTCATACTCTCGAGTTTGTTCAAGCTCACTGCGTTTAGCCACAAGCTGCTTGTTGCCGGCCACCGCCGATTCCTTAGCCACTAAATTATCAAAAGCATTACTGGCCTCCTGCTTTCGATCCTCTAAATGTTTCTTCAACGTTTTCAACAGCTCATTTTTCCTGATAAGTTCCGGATTTTCAGCGGTTAATGTCTGCTGGGCAATTATGAGATCTTGTTCCAACTGTGTTATATTTCCCGTGAAAGCCACGACCGCGGGATCCTGATTGATATAATCCTGTCTCATCTTGAGCAGCTCTTCGGGCGAGATTGGCTGCTCTCTTGTGCGCTCAAGCAACAGGACCTGCGCTTCGAGCTCTATTCTTTTGGCCTCGACGCTTGTAAGCGTATCAAGCAGACTTGCAACACGCTGCAGCATCATATCCTGCCGCCCTTCCAGAGCTACAGTTCCATATTCCTGTCCCAACTGGTAGATGGTCTGGCGGTCGTTTTCAATTTTCTCGTAAAGATAGTCACGCCTGTTCTCAAGGATAGCAAGCTGCCGGTTCTCATCTTCGTCCGCACTGACAACTTCAATCTCCATATATGCCTTAATAAAGGCATCTACAATCTGCTTTGCTTCTTCCTCGTTTGCACTTCGCATAGTAATGTTTATCAGTTCACTCCGTCGGTCCGCCGCTACTGTAATGGTCTCATCTTCAACTATAGCCAGTTTCAATTTCATTGCCGGATCTATCTTTTTTGTACCGAGAATCTTCCGCTTCCAATTTGAGACCAGATCGTTCGGTTCAGCTTCAAAGAAAAACAGATTCTTGCCTACCAAATCGTCCGCCACTCTTTGCACAACCGAGTTGCTGGTGATCTTTTCCGCCTGAGTATTCATAAAGCTTTCATAGTTGGATATTTCCCCTCTGTCTTGTTCGCCGCTCAGGATGTCAGCTAATATGGGGGCAACTCTTACCGCGCCTGTTACATCGTATATAGGTTTTACCATAAACCATACGGCAGGCAGGCCACTACCGCAGATTAATATTAATATCAGTAAAACAATGTACCAGCGGCGGAGTATGCCGGCTACCAGATCCGACGTGGCTTCACTTTCCTGTTCAGGCGGAATTTGTAAATTAACAATTTCTTGTCCAGTCGCCTGACTGTGATATTTCTCTAATTCGTTCATTTCTATTACTCCTTATGATAATGATTTGTGATTCTGACCAGGTTTCGAGCTTCATTTTGCAGTCTTTCGCAAAATGGAACGCTACAAATAGTTCTTCATCCCCTCTGTCGTGTAATTATTATTGCTTCTTCCGTTTCCGGAAGCACAGTCAGTTTTGCCAAAAGCCAAAGCTCACCAACCACCACAGCAAGAGCCAATGGCATCATTGCATACCCGCCAAAGTCGTGGAATATTTTTTCCCAATACTCACCCTCAAGAACTGTGAAAAACACGGCTGTAATTGCCAATCGTATGGTGTTACAAAGTAAGGCGATGGGCAGGCTGGATGCCAGAATTATAAGCTTTTCCCACCATTTCCGCTTGACCAGCAGGACAACCAGCCCGGTAATCACAAAAAAAGCTGTAATCATCCTTAAGCCGTTACAAGCTTCAACTACAGCAACGCTCGCATTGCCAATATTAATTATATTGCCTTCCTGGATAACCTCGTATCCGATTATTTCAAGGCAGAACACCGCCGATGAAGTGGCCCAGTTTTGCAGGCGCAACCCGATGAAGTACTGCAACATGTTAGGCAAAGGCAGCATTAAACACAGGAACAATAATATCGTAGATACCTTCCGGAAAAGCTGCCAGCCAAACAACAGCAATACCAATGCGGCAATGCTCAGGATGATAGATAATCTTTCCGCTGAACTGTACATAAGGAACAACCCTAAAAGTCTTATCGCCTGGGCCGCCATGAAGGCAAACAGCCCCCAGATAGAAGGCTTAACGGGGCACTGAGCAATATCATGTCGCCTTGACCACAAGATATAAACACTTAGAAAAGGAACAAACAGGCCGGCTGAATATTCATCACTTCTCAGCAACAAACTCCAAAGCTCCCCAAGGCCGGACCAGTAAGACCAGAGAAAAACTATTAAAACAAGGCCGGATCCGAGGAGTGCAATAATACTCTTTCTGCTCAACCAGGTCCAATCCGGCAATATTTCGTAAATTTTGTCAAGTGGTTGTAATACCCTCTGCAATTTGTCCGCGTTATTTTTTGCAACCTCAGAGGCAAGACTGACCGCACGCCTCAACATCCCCTCCGGTTTAAATGGTATGGACTTCTCCTCCACAACAGTATTATCTTGAACAGATGCATGAAAGTCGATAACGCATTTCCTGATCAGGCAATTTGAGCCCACTTGTACGCCGTCCCACAGCACACCATTCGTTACAACGCTGTCTTTGCCGATAGCAGCGTTTTTTCCAAGGATAGCCGGCCCGAGAACAACTGCTCCGCTTGATACTGTTGCGCCGTCCATAATAATAGCCGGTCCATCAACTCTTGCCTGAAGGTCCACCCTGGCATTCGCCGCCAACCACACATTTTCGGAATCGGAACTTTTCAGGAGCTTCAAATCCGCATTCAGTTTTGGGACATTTTCAAGGTAATCGGAAATTGCAAATAAGTATTCTTGCCGATTCCGAAAATTCCCGGCGTGATTCGGTAACCTTGCTGCATGAACTGTCCTTCCGACCCGGAGCATTTCAGGAATTAAGCCTTCCTTAATATCAAAATAACCGGCCTTTGGTATATGTTCCAGGATGCACGGATTGCAGACATATATTCCGGACGCCTGCTCCGAATATATATCGTCTCCGTAAGTGGGATTCAACATCACAGTTACATCAGATCGGCCATCACGGTGCACCTTCATCAGCACATCTACTTCCGGCGGACATAATATACCGGCGGGAAATACCAGGAGTAATTCATCGGTTTGCTCGCTCACACCTCCGCGAATACAACCTGCGGTACCCACCGGCAACGATTCATCGAAAAAATCCATATCCAAACGATCATCGGTGAGAATCGTTTTAGCCAGTAAAAAAGCGGCACCTCCGCCACAAACAACCGCCTGCTTTATACCCTGATCGGCCAAATGGTTCAGCAGGCGTTCCAGCGCAGGTTTTCCCGCCACCGGCCACAAAGCCGGCGGCAAGCGTGACGCCAGCGGACACCGTCCGAAGTCGCTATTGCCTACAAGTATAACAGCTTTGATATTCTGCATTTAGATGCTTTCAGCCCTGCCGATATCAAACAAACTGCCTCAACGGTGTTTTACTAAGAATAAACGTTATCAGTAAGGAAATAAACAGCACTATAAACAGCAAAATCAACGGATGCTGTATAGCTATTCCAAATTGATAAAAGGGACCCACTACCAGGGGATGGATAAGATAAATTCCATAAGATAAAGATGCTAACTTGCTCGAAATCGGTCCGAAGTTCCCCTTCCAATGCAAAGCAGAACAGACTATTGCCAAAGATACACAATATCGAATCGCAAACGTACTGCCATAGCCCATCCAGGTGCCATTGCCCAGCCAGGCAAATAATGCACACGCCACCGTCGTTGAAAAAACTATAACCAGGTACATATTTCGCCTTTCTTCAGCTTTTCGCAAAAGTGTAATTCGACCAATAGCGAAACCCAGAGGTATTGCCGGCAAACCTAAAGTCCATTGTGTCAGCGGCTTGGGCGGCTGAATCCGGGACTGGATAATTGAACAGACAAGTACACAGACAACTCCGATTAGAATTGCAGTTATTATAGTTAATGACTTAGAAACATTTACTATTCTTCGATGTATTAATGCAAGGAGCAGAGCTGCAAAGAAAGCGAAAGGCAGAAACCAGAGATGTATTCGAGTGCCGGTCAAAATCATCGTCGGAGAAAAAACTTCCGAAAACGACACGTTCATGTACACTATCTTTAGCAGTTTAAGCAAGCCATATATACCCGACCAAAACAGCCACGGTTTCAGCAGACGCCCGGACTTTTGCTTTATCAGATGGGCCATTGCATACGGCTCTGGCTTATTCACGACAAATATACAGAAAGTCAGCAAAAAGACAATAAAGCCAACCACGCCAAGGCTTCGCGGAAACCAATCATGGATATGAAAGGAGGCGACACCGAACGCAGATAAAATACGCAGTCGTTCTATATTTGCTATCCGGGCTTTCCCGGAGGCAACCGCTGGTTTGACTCTAAGAATCGAGCTCAATAGCATTCCTACTGTATTTTTACCGGTAAGTAAATTCACTTTGTAACTTCCAACAAAATCTTAAGAACAAAATATCGTAGTTGCGGTCTATATGCTGTTCGCTGTTTCAGCGAGAATTATAAGTATTTTTTCGGCTATCTTTTTTCTGCCCTCGGCATTGAGATGTCCGCCATCTTCGGTGTATTCGGACGCCATGAAATCGACTTTTTCCGCACCCTTGACGGCATAACATCTAAAACCGTCCGGATTGATCGATTCTATCAGGGCCAAGTCGAAGAAAGGCTCCGTTTTAGAGTAAGCGTCCCTTAACAACTTGTTATAACGCTGGCGCATCATATTATCATCCAGAACGCCCGGCCTGCCGATCAACAACTTGACGGATTGTTTCAGGTTTTTCCCGGCCCCTTTTGGAGCTGAGCGCAGGGGGACGGTTACGTGTATGAATCTTGTTTCAGCATATCGCTCTTTTAGATCCTCAATCGCGGCGCTGTAAGCATCGAATATTTTTTGCGGATCCGAATCCCGCATAATGTCAACATAACAAAACTTGAAAAATGCCATATCGACCTTGCGGCCCGCGCCGGCATCCATAATATCCACGAAGCTTTCGATCTTCGAGATGGGATCCGTGTTTCTTCCGACCTGCGAATGAGCAAGAACGGGTTGGTCAAATACCGCGGGTTTGTGTGATTCAAGGACGTTGAGTTTTATGCAGTCACGTTCGTTCATGACATCCGATATTCCATCGATGATGTTGTATCCGACCGATTGATGTCCGAAGAAAATCTTCTTGCCGGCAAGTTTCGCCCAGGATTCTCCCGAGACATCGTCAATCGAGGGCAGCGTTATTTTATTTACGTCTGTCCTTGTTTCTATTCTTGTCACAACCATCATCATAATTCCAGGAGCCAATACGCATACCACAGCTATGAAGATATAAATGGTCCTGATTTTCATGTAATGAATCAGTCGATTCCGAGCTTGTTCTTCACCGCTGCAATTTGCTCAGCCGGGAAAGGTTCCGCCAGCCTGGCCAGACCTTCTTCTCTCGTCATGCACCCGGTGCGAACCAGCTCGGCTATCTCATAAGCATAAGGATTGACGCCGAACTGATCCAGGTGGACCTGGTTAGCCAGGGCATTCAAGAGACAGTTGGTAGAGTTGGCGTCCGTGTCATCGGGCTTTTTCCAACCATATTTGTCCGCAGTCTTGTAAATCACATCCTCATCGTAATCTGCAAACGCCAGCGGATTGATGCTGTACGGAAAATGTTCGACCTTGTCAAAGTGTCGCTGCTCCAGGAAGAACGGCTTGATAATATCGCCCAATAGATCGGACAGAGGACGCAGCAGCGCTTCCTGCATCGTTCTTATCATCCGGGGATTTGTCTTGACTACCGCCGTAGCCATCGGCGCCTGACCGGGTGACATCCCGAATATAAGAAAGGGAATTTCCTGCTCGATTGTAAGCCTGAAACCGATAAATCGTATCAGAGAAATACAGCTCGTGCATATACTTGACGCCCGTGCCATTGCCTTGGCCGGGTACAAATCGCCGGACATGGAGGCCAGAACAATCTTTTTCATGCCCTCGAAACTTGGCATCACAGTTAAATGGTCCACGTTAATATTGCTCAGGACAGCACGGATGTTGCACCTGGCCCTGTCCGATTGAAACCAGTTGTCGAAGGAATACGCCAGGAGCCTCAGATCATATCGCTCCTGTAACAGGTGGAGGGTATACGTGCTGTCCTTGCCACCGCTGTAGGCCACCAGGCAATCGTAACTTCCTTTGCCTTTGTTCTGCTCGATAAGTTTCTGGAATTTGGCTTCATATTTGCCCCTGATAGAGCGCTGCTGATCCGGATTTTTTGCCGAGCGGCAAAAATTACAGACGCCCTCTTCATCAAACCGGATCCCGATAAAACGTTCGTTTAACACACATTTTTTACACGTCTGCATATAATTACCACCTACTCTTTTTTAAGTACCGTTAACTTTAACACATGCGGCCGCAAACGAATCTACAACCGCCCGAATTTGCTTAAAAGATATGACTAACGGCGGCTCAACCATCAGGACGGATGAACTGCCAAAAGCCGGAACCAGTATAACGCCCCGCCGAATCATTTCTACCGCCAGTTCGAGCGCTATCCTGGGGCTTTGAGTTTCTATTCCAATCAAAAGACCCAAACCATCGGCAGACCGCAGAATATCCGGATATTCTGCGACGTAATCTCTGAACGAACGAAGAAGCATCTTTCCCTTTTCCGCACAGTCTGCCGGCAGATTTACTCGCTGGATATACCGGATTGCTGATATACCCGCCCGGCAGGCAAGCACATTGCCGGCGTAAGATGACGCCGACATTGCAAAACTTAATCCGAATCTCTTCCAAAGATGACTTTTGGCTACAACCGCCCCGGTTGGAATCAATCCGCCGCCCAGGGATTTGCCAAGAACGAGTATATCCGGCACTACATTATAATGTTCACATGCGAACATGCGGCCTGTTTTGCCGAAGCCGGTTTTTATCTCATCCAAAATCATTATCAGGTTGTGCTCGTCACACAGTTTGCGCACCTTTTGAAGATAGCCGTCCGGCGGCAGGAAAATCCCCGCCTCATGCTGAATCGGCTCTATCAGCACTGCCCCGGTTTCCAGCGATATGGATCGCTCGAGCGCCTCGATATCGCCGAACGGAACACTTATAAAGCCCGGCAGAAGCGGCTGGAAGGCTCTCTTGAAGGAAGGAATGCCGGATGCCGTAAGTGCACCAAATGTATGGCCGTGAAAAGATTTTTGAGCTGTTATAATTGTTTTTCCGCCCCTGTGGAGCCTCGCCAACTTGATAGCGCAGTCTATAGCTTCAGAGCCGCTGTTCAGGATAAATGAACACTCCAGGTCACCGGGCGCAATTTTCGCGATAAGCTCCGCCATCCTGACCTGAATTTCACTGATAAGAGGTTTTGTGAATAACTGCTGCTCTTTCAACTGGTGGGTAAGGGATTCGATTATCTCCGGATTATTGTGCCCCAGGTTAAACAGGCCGTAACCGCCGACGCAATCGATGTAAGTCTTGCCGTCCGAATCGGTAATAGTGGCTCCCTGAGCTTTGACCGCGACTTTGTTCAATCCCAGCTTGTTCAAAAACGGGGGATATGAGGAGCTGATGAATCGCCCGTAGGATTCGTACAAATTCATATCTTTAGATAATTCGATTCCGCTTGCCATGTGACTTTTGAAAGTGTCTCTCTTCAGCTTGTAATGCTTGGCTGCTGCTTAGCTTTGAGCTGTTTCTTGTCGATTTTCCCGTTCGGTGTCTTGGGCAGGCTGTCGAGGAACTCGATGTATTTCGGCACCATGAAAGTTTCCATATTCGCGGCACAGTATTTCAATACCTGCTTTTCGGCCAGCTCGACGCCCGGGGCCGGCACAATATACGCCTTAATTGCCTGGCCGAAAATCTCATCCGGCACCCCGATAACCGCCACCTCCGCGACGCCCTCCATACTGGAAATATTATTCTCAACCTCCTTGGCGCTTATACGCTCGCCCTTGCTCTTGATCATGTCATCTTTCCTGCCAAGAAAATAAAGAAAGCCCTGCTCATCCTGGCGGAAATAATCGCCGGAATAGAGTATTCTGCCGCTCGGATATTTTCCGTCTCGATAGGTCCTGGCGGTCATTTCCGGGTCCGCCCAGTAGCCCTGCATTACATTCGAGCCTCTTATAATCAGCTCTCCCGTTTCGCCCGGGGCGACCTGGCGGCCATCTTCATCGACGACGAAGACCTCGCAGTTCGGCATCGCCTTGCCGACCGACGCCGGTATCCGGTCCAGCTCTTCCGGCGGCAGATAGCTAACCCGCTTGCACTCGGTCAGGCCGAACATGGAAATCATCGTCACCTGGGGGAACATTTTTCTGAGCCTCTGGATATGATCTACCGGAAGTGCCGCCCCGGTGTTGGTCATGTAGCGAAGCGTGCTGAAATCATATTTTTTCAAATCCTGCAGCTTCAGCAGCATAGCCACAATTGTGGGGACAATAGGGAATCCGGTCACTTTCTCCTGGGCGATGCGTTCGAGAACGCTGTGAAGATAGAGAAAAGATTTTTCAAGAACCACGGTGCCGCCAAACATAAATGCCATGATGACCTGGTAGAGGCCGTAATCGAACGACAGAGGCAGCACATCCAGAATAATATCATCATCGACGTTCCCGATGTACTGAACGATACTTCTTGCCGCCGAGATCATGTTGTGGTGAGTGGACATAACACCCTTTGGCTCACCCGTCGAGCCGGAGGTATAAATAAGCGTGGCCAAATCCACATCAACACAGCGAGGCAGCCGGCTGTCATCATATTTATCCCCGTCTTTCTCGGAAAAATCGGAAAATATCCCATCCCAGCTCTGCGAAGATTCTGAGAGTTGTTCCGGGATTCGTTTCGTCGGTCCCACCCAGATTACATTGCAGTCTCCGGCTCCTTCACTCAGTGCATCTTGTACAACCCGGGCTTTGCTCGTATGGGCAATCAAAATGCTGGCCCCGGAGTTTTCCAGGATGTATCGTAGCTTTGCCCCCTTCATGGAGCCGGCCAATATGGTGAAAATCCCGCCGGCCTTTAGAATCCCGTACAATGAAATTACGGTTTCCGCGGAGTTGTCCAGGAACACTACAATCCTGTCCTGGCGGCGAACTCCCGCATCCATCAAAGCGGCAGCCAGATGTCCGGCACGTTGATCAAGTGTTTTGTATGTCCAGCGCTTCCGGCCGCATATAAGGGCAGCCTTGTCCGGAAAACGCCGGGCGGAGCGGGAAAGCCACTCGTGCACTAATGTTGGGTCGAATTCGATCATACATTCATATCCTTACCAATTCAAAAGTTCCTTCGTTTTAACTGCGACTCATCCGACCATCTTATTCAAGTGTCGGCGGCAACTGCCGTAGATGTTTGGTCGCATTGTATTTGGCATTAAAATCTCGCATCGCCCTTTTCACCTGCTCGGCGGCCAGATTCATAGTCTCGCAGACCTGCTCGACAGGAACGTCGTTCTGCCAGGCATAAAGCAGAAGATCGAGCTTGTCGTAGGGGATGCGAAAATAGAATTCCTCGTCACTGACCTGAAAGCTCCACGTATCGGGGCTCGGCGCTCTCTCTATGATTTCGCGAATCACCCCAAGGTGCTCCGAAAGCTGATACACCTGGGCTTTATAGAGATGACTGAGCGGCTCAATATCCACTCCCCCATCCCCGTATTTCACAAAGAATCCTTCCAGGACTTCGGTTTTGTTGGTCGTGCCGCACACGATGTAATTTTTCATTTCGGCATAATAATAGAGATGCATCATCCTTGTTCTCTGCTTGGAATCGGTGGCGGCAACTATTCCATTGAGAGCTTTCTTGTTGAGCCTCGCCGATTTCACATTGCCTTTGCCGTCATCGATTTTCAGGGTAAAGAAGTTAAAAGAATCCTTGGAGAGCAAGTCGGCCGGAAGAGTGATTTTCGATTTGGACTCACTGCTGTATTCGGGAAACACGCTTCTAATCATTTCATCTCTTTTGCGGTAGGTCCCAAAAGCTTCGAGCGTAGGTGTAATGTCAACCGTCTCTGTTTCTATTCCCAGCTCCCGGGCATGTTTGGCCGCGTATTCGGCACTTACTGGATTGGACTCCTTCTCGGGAAGAATCAATCCGAATACCCTGTCTTTACCCAACGCTTCCACACAAAGAGCGGCACACAGCGCCGAATCGATACCGCCGCTTAGTCCGATTACGATGCCGCCGCGTTTCATAGCGCGCACTTGCTGTTGAATGAACGCGCAAATATGTTCAACCTCACTTTTGCTGTCACACTTGAGAATATCCTTGTGAAACTCCATAAAAATCTCCAAAACACAGAATGCCGCCGCAAGTCTCAGGTAACCAGCCGCGGATGTATATCTTCAACTAACGGCTCTCAAAGCCTCTGATCTCCTGTCCACTACAAGAGCGGGAACAACGGGATCGGCATTTCTTAACGGGAAGTCCCGGACAAACTGACGATGGATGAGCTGAGAGGATAAAATTCCCACAAGGGCCATGTTATCGATCTCGCTCAGATTCTCAACCATCTGAGCTTTTCGCAACAGCTTTGTAACCTTACCGGCATCGAACAGGCCCGCTTTCTTCACTGACTCTTCGGACAATGCCTCTTTTGTATATTCCAGCGTCTGGTCATTCAGAAGACTCTGCTTTATCGGGGCGCGGTAAGGATTCTTCGGGCGGCCGGTAATTTCTTTCGGCAGTATTGGCTCAAACGACTTTTTCAGAATGTGCTTCTCATTGATGCCCAGTATTTTCCATTTTGCAGGCACCCGCGCCATAAAATCCATCACTCTCGGATCCAGGAACGGCAGTCTTATCTCCACTGAATGAGCCATGGCGACCCGGTCACCCTGCGACGAAAGAAGATAATTGCTCATAAAAATCGCCATCTCCAGGTACTGTGCCCTGGAAAAATCATCCGTCCGCCCAAAATTATCCGGAAGACTTTGCCTGACCTGATCATATCCGTCGTATTGCCCGATAGCTTCGTTTAGCTCTTGCGAAAAGAATGCCTTGATCCTGCTCGTATTCTCCCACCTGATAAAGTGTGAAAAGATAGGATCATCAATTTGATCAAGGCCCCTGGCAAAGAATGATTGCAGCGTACGCTTGAGCCTCGGATTGTTGAATATATACGGATAAAGCCTGCCGGTTAACTCTGCCCGCATCTGTGAGTTCGGATACTTCGCCAGGAACCTTCTGACCTTGGCCTCGCGAAAGATATTGTATCCGCCGAAGACCTCGTCCGCCCCCTCGCCCGTCAGCACCACCTTATAGCCGCTGTTGCGCACAACGTCCGAGAGCAGGAATAACGGAACGGGCCCGGTCCTTAAAAGCGGCTTTTCACAGTGCCACAAGCAGTCCGGCAGGAAAGCCCCGATTTTTTCATTCGTCGCCCGCATTTCAGTGTGGTTAACGTTCAGATACGAGACCATTAGATTCTGATGCTCGCCCTCATCAAAACCGCCGCTGTCAAAACGTATTCCAAAAGTCCTGACGTCACTATTGAAATTCTTCACCACCAAAGCAGTAGTCCCGGAGGAGTCGAGCCCGCCGCTGAGGTAGCAGCCTACGGGAACATCTGCCCGCAGGCGTATTCGGACTGCGTCCTGCAGCAGCTCCCGGACCTGCCGGCAGATTTCCTGCGGAGCCATATCCGACTGCTCGGCATGCTCATACAAAGGAATGTCCCAGTATTTTTTTAATGTGACTTTGCCGCGGTAACTCTTCATATAGTGGCCCGGGGGCAGTTCATATATATCCTTAAAGACAGTTCTCGGAGTCAGTGTCGTCCAGAACGTGAAAATCTGGTCCATCGCCACCGGATCAATCCGGCGGGCGACATTCTCGTTCATAAAAATCGATTTGATTTCAGAACCAAAAATGATGGTATTATTGAGAATCGTGTAATACAACGGCCGAATCCCGACCCTGTCCCGAGCAAGGAACAGCTCCTTTTTCTTCGCATCCCAGATCGCCATCGCGAACTGGCCGTTCAACATAGCCAGGCAATCCGGCCCATGCTCTTCGTAAAGATGGAGCACCACCTCGGTATCGGATGTCGTGTAGAAACGGTGACCTTTTTGCAGCAGGTCCTTTTTCAATTCCGGGTAGTTGAAAACTTCTCCGTTATAAACGATCCAGAGGCTCTTGTCCTCATTATGGATCGGCTGGCCGCCGGATGAAAGATCGATGATGCTCAGCCGGGCATGACCCAGCCCCACATGATCGTCGAGATAGACGCCCGTTTCATCCGGCCCCCGATGGCAGAGAGCACCTATCATGCTCTTGATACCATCCAGGGACACACCGTCCGGACCATCTATATGACAGATACCAACTATTCCACACATAATAAAAATCAGATGCTTTAAAAAAGCAGCATCCTCGAACTCTGTCCGAAATCTACGCCTCCGCTGTAGAACCTGCATTCATTTTCCGGCCGACGAACCGGGCGATATTCTGTAAGCTATCCATGTTTTCCGGGACAAGCTCATCATCCTCGACACTAAAACCGAAAGTCTCTTCGAGGAAAAATACCAGCTCCAGAATCCCGGTGGAGTCGATGATGCCCTCCTCCATGAAGGAAGTATCATCCCTGAGTTTTTCGCCGTCTCCGAAAAGAAAATTTTCTACTACGAACTCCCTGACTTTAGAAGAATTATCCATATTACCCTCATACCAATATCGTTGTTAATCAAGATTCGGTTACACAAACTTTACAAATGAAAACATCGATGCATAGAGAAAGCCTCTCTGCTTATTTCTTGTCACTCGCCATCTGTTGCTGTTTCGCATCGGTCGATTTCCAGGCCTTTTTAATAAGGCCGGACAAGTTTCTCGCCGGATTGCCCCCGACAAAAGCTCCGGCGGGAACATCTTTTGTGACCACCGAACCGGCGCTTATGATGGCGTTATCACCTATATTAACCCCGAAAAGAATTATAGAGCCTGTACTTAACCACACGTTGTTTCCGATCGTGGTCTTCTCACCTTGCTTGGCAGCCTGCGGCGGAACCGGGTGCCTCGGCCCGAGAATCTTGACGTACGGGCCGGTAGACAGTTGATCACCAATTTCAAGCGGACCCATCAAAACGTTATTAAGCCCAAACCAGCAATTTTTCCCAACCGTTATGTCGCCGAGATCGGTGTTCCACACATTGAAATCCTCGGCGATGGTCTTCTCACCAACGCGAGCACGGTAAGGGCTTGAACGGTCAAACCTAAACCTGTATCCAAACTCCACAAACCTTCCCTTTTCGATATATCTGCACCTGTTGTAAAAGCGAACGATTTTCCAGAATATCCTTTTAACAATCACCTTCACAAAAGTGGGTGTAATGAACTCTATGGTTTTGTACAGCTTGCCTTTCTTTTTTTTTCCCATTGCCTACTCTCGTCGCCTTATCAAAGAATCAGTTTTTCAACTGAGCCAATTCATTCAAAAATGTTGAGATGCGCGCCGCAACAACTTCTGCGGACGGCTGGCGCTTCTGCGGAACAAAGGACTTCAACTGCTCCATTTTCCCCGGCACATCCTCCGCTTGGCAGGCTACCAGTAAATAGCCGAGCTGCTCGAACTTCCCTGCAAGAGCGAGCTGGTGATCATTTACAACTTCGCCATACTTTTTCAATCTCGGCATAACAAGTAAGGGCTTTCTATGATCCAGCGCCATCGTTATTGTTCCCATTCCCGCGTGACTGATAATGCTGTCCGCCTCGGCAAAATACCGATCGAAAAGAGCTTTCTCCACCGATGGGACGGCGTCAAAGTTCTCCGGACGATAAGAGCTGTCGCCGATCTGAGCGACAATCCGTTCGTCAAATCCGTTTTTACCGGCGACTTCGTCAACGGCTTTGACCAAACGGTCGAACGGAAACTGTGTCCCAACGATCAGAAAAATCATACTACTGTCCCGACAAATTCGACCCTTTTATACCTACCGGCCAGCTCAGGCCATTGCACCAGGAATAAATCCGCAATGTAACGAACCATTCTTCCCGAGAGTGAGAGCCGCTCCACGTTGGTAATACTGTCAATCCACACGACTTTCGCGCCAAGCATTTTTCCCAGAAAACACAACATGCACCCGGCCGCCGCACCTGTGCTTATCACGACGTCGGGCCTCTGCCTTAACACAATCCTGATACACCGCATCAATACGGCGACGACCCGTATCGGGTGCTCGCGGTTACACTCTCCGACAACATAGACTTCGCCGAATCTGCTCAGCTTATCCCGCACGACTTGTGTCGTAGTGACACAGAAAGTCTCGTAGTCGTCCCAACTTTCAGCCAGCTTGAGCAATTGGGATATATGCCCCCCCGCTGAAGCAGCCAGACAGATTCGCAATTTACCTTTATTCTTAACCATTACTCAACTTTGTGAAAACCGCCGGTTCATTTACAAACTGAAATCATTTATTCTTAATAACTCGAAATTTCTTTACTACGATAATGCTAACGTGCAATTTGGGAGACAATAGGTCTGATTTTGCCCATCGGTGTTCTTTTGACCGCCTCAACCTGCTCAAAGTCGACTTTCAAGTCACGCGGCAGAAACCTTGCGGCACTGTTTCGCATATTCGCAAGATCATCTTCGGTGAATTTGCGGCCGGGAACATATTCTATTGTGATATGATCCAGCGCATCCTGTATGAATTGTGTCTCAAGTATATTATTCGTGCCGCCTATAGTGTACAGGATTTGCACCACCGCGGTAACACCGAGCTGAACTCCCGACGGGGATTGTATTATATCACCTTCTTTGCCGATTATTGATTTGACTACGGGAAAATTTCTGCCACACGAACAACTCTCGTCCGACCCGGCGACAACGTCGCCCATGTCGTATCTGATTAAAGGCATCGCCTTGTTCCAGAAACCAGTTGAAACCACCCTGTAATGGCCTCCCTCGCATCCGTCCATCGGAATCAGCTCGGTCAATCCATATTCAGGTACTATATGATAACTTCCGCGTTCACATTTATGAATGGCGACAACTCTCTCGCCGCTGCCGTAAAAATCGAAGATTTTGCAGCCAAAAGCATCTGAAATAGTTTGTCGCATAGGTTCGGTCATTGCCTCCCACGTGCTTATAACCACGCGAAGGTCGAGCTTGAAACCTGAATTTATGCAAGTTTTAGCCATCGTGTAAATAGCGCTCGGATAACCCACGACAACTTTTATGCCGTGCTCCTGTATCAGCCTGGCATAATCAAGGGCCGTATCGGCAGAACAGTGATAAGCCGAGAGCGTTAATTCCCTCATGACCGGGTCATAATCATAAAGGCGGGCATCCTTCTTCTCCGGCGGCGCAACCACTCTTTGAAATATCCAGGCGCTCTTTTCCCTCATGCCTACTCCCGCCCAATCCCACTGCCGCCTTGCGAATGCATGCTCGGTCCCCAGCGAGAACAAGGTTCGATATACGATCATGGGAGTGCCTGTGCTGCCGCCTGTTCGGCCCTTACGCAAAGCCCACCTCGGATATTTTGTTGAAATTATTGAATCACCCGCTTTCAAAACTTCTTTTTTGTTGATTATGGGAAATTTCTCTATGTCTTTTAGAGTGCGAATACTCTCCGGACTTATCCCCAATTCATCCATCGAACGCCTGTAGTACGGCACCGAATTATAACAATGCCGAACAAGCTTTCTCAGCAGCTTTAACTGGATTATTTGTAATTCCGAATAACTAAGCCACTGTGTTTTGTTGAGCCATCTTTTATGCAACCAGAACGGCCCGGTATATCGCTTAACGAGCAAATGTGCCGCGCCGTTTGCTATTGCTCTAATGCTCATACCAACTTACCTTTTACACCAAACAGCATTTAATATGCTGCCGCCTGCACTAACATCCATCGGCCCCGTCACGCTTCAACGCATCGGTTATCATTTTGAGCTCGGATTCCTGTCCTGCAAATAGGGTGCGAAGCATCAATTCCGCTTTACTTTCCCAGGAGGATTGGGCAACTCTTTCTCTTCTTTTTCGTACAAGCTCCGCGTTGTTTTCAGAGTGGGCCTTCTTAATACAACCGGCAAAGTCTTCCGGGGTTGTAGCCTCGCAGACAATATCAAGGTAGCTTTGCAGCTCGGAGAACGCGGGTGTGCTAACGATTGGTTTTCCAAGGGCCAGATACTCTTTGAGTTTAATCGGATTCGCGGCCTCGGTCCATTTATTGATTCTCCAGGGCAACACCGCCACATCAAAACACTTGCCAAAATGGGGAATTCGTTCATAAGGTTGCTTTGGGAGGATATGAATATTTTTTCTGGCGAACATTTCTTGACTTTCCTGCGAAACCCGCCCAATAAACACGAAGGAAAATTCCGGCAACAAATCGGCGACTTTGCTGACAAACTCGACATCGAATTTATGGTCCGCCATCACTCCAAAATAGCCAACGATCGGTTTATTTATTCCGGCCATCTCAGCAGGTACGTCCCGGTCATTTTCCGCCGAAGTAAACATTTCATAGTCAACGCCATGATCCAGGAAAAAGGCATTCTTGCATTGATCCGTCTCTTCCTCATACAGGGACTGGTTAACATAAACAGTCATATCCGCGTTGGCTTTCAATTTCCTGTCATAGTTTAGTACCGTCTCTCTATCGACATGAGGGTCATCCTCGTATCTATCCGTTCTCTGATATACCAGCTTTCCTCTTTTCATTGCAATTGCGGCATCACACGCCGGCGGGCAGGCAACCCACATCACCGGGGTTCTCATTTGCAGCTTTCGCATAATGCGCCGTATCTGATATCGCAGGATAGCTTCATTAAACGGTCTTGCCCAGGAGATATGCTGTACGGGCAAGGTATACGGACTATATACCCAAAATCCGACGCCTGACTGCTTGAGTCCCCTCAGGATGCTCCTGGTCTTACGGACGAGTTTTTCGGTGAAGCCCTTTCTGTCTCCTATATTGAGTTTTCGCATGACGATAGAGTTAACGTAAAGAGCAGTTCCTACCCGGGAAAATCGGCGCATCAACTGCATATCAATATGCGCCCGGTTGTGATACCACCAATCCTCACCGCCAAAGCATATAAACGACATGTCCGTGTTATTTTCAATATCCATTTGTGATCTCAGTACGAGCTTCAAGTCACCACATTCTTCGAATTGACCGCAAAACGTCGAAAGCTATTCTCCACAAAGTTATTTACCACCCCTCGACTTCGGATATTTAGAGGCGGTGGTAAAATTCGCCGTGATCGTTCGTTTAGTGTGCATCACTATCGCCACCGGATTTTCCATCCCGGATAAACCACCCGACCAACCTGCAAACTCGTATCCGGGATCGGCGACAGCTCTCAGCCTCACTCTCTCGCCAAGCGTATAGGCCTCCTTATCCGGGACCTTTGCGACGGAACCGCCAACTGCGACAACATTTAGCGTGGGAGACATCGTCCACACGGGATCATAATCTTTTCGGTAGGTATCCCACATTGCCTCCACGAATCTGGACATCTGTCTCCAATCGGTAGCGGCCTGCATATAACGGTCTTTGAAATCAAACAAAGCATCATGGTTCCATAAATCCTTCACTCCCATGATATGCGCTGCCAAGACAAATCCGCCCCAGGATGGACAACTTACCCTTCTATATGCCGTATTCCAGAACTTGTTGCTCCTGTATGGGCTGATCGCGTGTACGATTCCCCACTCAGGAAGTCCAATATCCTCCTGTTCATACGGAATCCGCTGAGGATCCCTCTTATCCGGATTCCATTGTGTGCTGTGGGTCGCATCCACATCCACCTGAGAAACATAAAACGTCTGGTCATCCTCTCCAAAATGAACGTACTCCGGGTGCAGAGGGCCGTAATCCGGAATATCGGGTCTCCCGATGTTCTTCATGCATGGATCGTTAAGCATAAGCCCGGCGAACAGAATCGGCCACTTGCGCCCGCTGTTATGCGCGCCATTATTGACCCAGTTATCTTTTCCCCCGTCCTGGATAATTCCATAAAGATCAATGCCTAACTGTAAGTACCGAATAAGAAGCGTTTCTTTACGGGCGTTCTCGAAATTAAGGTTAAGCATCAAGGCGCCAACGCCTATCTCAGTGGCTAATTCCCTGCCGAAGCCGGGCATATTATCGACCGGATGAAGATAACTATTCGGCCAATTGGGAACGTGGTCCAGCCATGGCCGTTCAAAAGTGCGTTCAACCGTTGAAAGACCGGGTGCACCGGGCACAGGTTTTAAGCCGGCAAGTAAAGAATAGTCCAATTGACTTATATTGAATCTGATTGTCTTATCGGCGCCACAGTAAGGAGGTCTGAAGCTCCCTTCAGGAGCAGAACTACCGAGAATGGTCAGAATTGCTGCCGTCTGTAATATTGTGCTGCTTTCTGCCCGTGCAGTGCTGATGGCAGAAACCAGAGAACACTCAGGCTGAAGAACCAAAGGATTACTTTCCGAGAGATCCCGGCCGTTAGGACGAGCAACATTTAGACCCGGATCATAGTTCCCTGGCCTGGCGAATTTTCCATACATTGCACTGTCGTAACCCTGTGTTTGTCCAAGTCTTGGCGATGGATTTATCATAGAACCGTTTATCATCCTGCCATTTAACTCAACGGAAGTCGGATCTATCTTTATTATGGTTACCGGCCCAATCACCCAGTAATCGCCGTTTGCAAACTGACCGACGGTATAATCTTTGTCGAATGTCCACGTAATTCCGAATTGGGCAATTTGCTGCCGGCCATAAGTAAACCGGCAGAACAACAGAATCACCAGCAGGCAAAATGCGGAGATGGCACTTGCCCCCCTTCTGTTCATTTTTACCATCGATTGCAATAGATTTTTCATATCATCCCCTATTCTCTTGACTTCAAGACAACACCCGGTCTTGCTGTGCACAGGCGCCCTTTTACGGATCAATCCGACCAAAAAGAACATCTACAATACCGCTGGAGTACGCTTGCATTTTGACGGATGCTTTACTCCTTACGCCCGGCCGGAAAGAAAACACAGCGAACCATGCCGGAAGACGAACGGCGAAAAAAAAGGCTATCAGAAAACGTGCGATCAGATGCGACAGCCAGCCGTTATGCTTTCTTATAAATTTGAGAATGCTCAGCCTTAATTGAACAATCATAGCCACAGGTTTTTGCGAGGCGCTTTGACCACCGAAATGAATGATCTGGCCAACCGGGGCAAACATAACTTTCCACCCCTTCTTGCCAAATCGATAACACCAGTCGGTTTCTTCGCCGTACATGAAAAACCGCTCGTCCATCATACCAACCTGATCAATTGCCTCCCGCCTGACAAGCATGAAGCATCCGGTGACAACATCCACCTGTCGCACGTCGCTTCTGTCCCACCAGGTCATTTGCTCACGTCCGAAGAATTTGCTTTTCGGGAAGAATTTGTATAGATAAGTGCTCGACAACAGTATATTCAATATCGAGGGAAACATGAAACACGTCCGCTGTACGGTGCCATCCAGATTCAGTACCCTGCAACCTGTGACTCCCGCATCGGGATGGGCATCGGCAAACTGAACGGTATTTGCTATAGCGTTCTCCAAAACAACCGTATCACTGTTAAGCAGGAGTATATATCGTCCTTTGGCAACAGCCATCGCCTGGTTGTTTGCTGCGGCAAAACCCCGGTTCTCCTGATTTTCTATCAGAATTACCCGCCGGAAGTCATTCCTGACCATCTCCGCCGAACCGTCCACTGAGGCATTATCGACGACAATCACTTCGTAATCGATATCGCCCGCTTCCTCATACACCGATTCAAGACAGTCTCGAAGGAGTTTTTTCGTGTTCCAGTTGACTATGATTATTGACACATCCACGTTAGGAATACCTACTTGAATAATTCCGAGACAGTCAGGACAGGCATATTTTTTTCTTTGGCCGCCGCAAGGGCCGAGCGGGTAGACTCAATGACGAATTGTCTCCTGCTGTCATCAGAACGATCGAAGTCATGGGCTAAAGACACCATTCCCCCTGTCTTTTTTACTAACAAAGCTATCCTGTCGCTGTTCGGTATGTCCCGCCACGTATCCCCCGAATCAATCGACCAATAGACAATCGGCACCTGTAAAAAAATCAAATACAACAGACTAATAATGTTTAATTTACCATTAGGCGGACGAAACGGATACTTTCGCCGCCCCGTTCCCAAAGCAGCGTCAATCGCCGCCCATCCGCGTCTTATATCCGCCAAGGCACGAAACGGCGAGACCTTCCATGAGTGTAAATGGTCGTAACCATGAGAACAGATATCATGTCCCTGCTGTGCGATCTGTTTGACAATTACCTCCCGGCCCGCAATATTTCTGCCAAGCATAAAAAAGGTTGCCTTCGCTTTGCTCTCGGCAAGTACAATCAGAAGTTCAGTAGTTAATCTACTGCCGGGACCATCGTCGAACGTCAATACAACCGCATTCGACTCGACAGCTTTGCGTCTGAGCATAAGTCGCGAGATTCTTCCATGGATCAGGGGCACACCCGCATAAACAAAGACGACTACGAAGATAATCAGACTGGCCCATACAAGTGAAATTTCGTATTACCTCCTCAATCCCTGGCTGATTGTTTCTTTGGCAGCAACAAGTTGCGCCAGTGCCGTTTTATCCAATTTACAGCATCTATGTGGTTTTATTGAGGAGAAAAAGATAGTCACAATGATAAATTAATTTTCTGAATTAGACACTATGCCAACTTGACATCCGGAATTCAACACCTTCATATAAAATTCTCCCTCAGAATTCTCAGTGGTCTTTTGATATCCCATCTTTTTGTACAATCGAATCGCACGTTTGTTAGATTTTGTAACCATAAGTCTGATAGCATCACAACCTTCGTTTTTAGTAAGTGATTCGCATTCGCACAAAAGTAGCTTAGCTATTCCACGTCCTTGTTCCCGTGGCATAACTGCAAGTATTTCAAGCCAGGTTCGTTTGTATGACATCCCTATTGAAGATTGCAGTTGGTCTTCATTCCCAACCATCAGTCGAGCTACTTTTATACATAAGGCCTTAAACGTAAGAACTGGGCAGACAATACAGGATAGCAAGTGGGACATGAATGGACCTTCACCTCGTTTCTTCTGTTTTCTCCAAAGCTCCTCATCCTTAACCAGCACGGCAAATGCAATAACTCGGCCCTTGTACTGTGCAACACACACGTCGGCCGCTTCGGAAGTTATTGCCGCCTGCCACCAGGGCCTTACATAACTAGATACTCCTCGCCATTGAATACGTGAGAAACACTTTCTACAGATTTTCAGTAGATAAGGTATGTCACTGAGATGCGCGCGTCGGATCGTTATACCATTCTGACTATTGATTGACATGCTCATTTCTACCGCTCCTACTTTTGATATTTTTTTTCTCGCTTCTCCGACTAAACCATAAGAGGTAATTTCTCCACCATCTTTTGATCTTGGCAGTGAGTTTAAGTCTCTCCATGAGGCTTGCTGACCCAATCGACAAACCCTTGACAGATGAGTACAACAGATTTATGATGATAGGATATAATGCATGTGCGAATATATACACAGATGCTTCCGGCCAAGAAAAGTTACCGAACTGCTGCTTGTATATGGCGTCCCCGAAGCCATAGTCATAGGTGGCAACACTGTTTTCCAGAGTAAGCTGCTCGAATGTTTTTACTTGGAGTATCGTTCCTGGGCCATATACCCTGAAACGCGCATCGTAGGCTGCACTCTCGGCGAAATACCTATCCCCTATGACACAACCGTACTCGAACGCAATTGGCTCACTACCTGCATAGAGCACATAGGCTCGGAGCCATCCATCCCTCTGCGATTGCTTCAGAATTGATCGCGTCAATCGGTCATAAACAAATCTAAAGCCTAAGCCTGCCTGGTATGAAAATGATGATATCTGAGAAGCCATTCTCACAAAGACATCAATATCTTTCTTTTGACGATAGCACTCAACCTTTAGAGAACCATATTCTTTCTCAAGATTTCTGATGCAACGGTTTATCTTGCGTTGTCGTTTCCTGGAAATTAGTCTGTTCATTTCATCTGATGAACTGGGTATCTGTGTCTCCCAATGTTGTTGGATTGTAGGGAAATGGTTTCGTTCCCAGAAACCCGGTACTCCGCTAACAGCCTTGTATATATTTGAATCAGTACGCAAATAATTGAAGAAGATCGCTCCTACCTTTCGCTGCCTTAGAAGATTCATCAACTCCTTTACCAGTACAGCACTGACATTTTCGTCTGGCTGACCGAGAATACCTCCATAGACAACGGATAAGCAACGCAATGAAGGCTTGAATATTGTCGCGTACCCTATTCGGCATGTAATTTGTCGTGTTTCAATACGACCCATTACCATTGCTTTCGGATCGCCGTCTTGATAGAGAACGATTACGTACGGTTGAGCCGCTTCTTTCATAGCCTCCAGGACGGAGAGATAACGATCTATATCAGCATTGATCGACGGCGCAGATTCGCCGCGCTGCATTTGCTCCCATATCGGACGGATAGCTTCGATTTCTCTGAAGTTTTTCGCAACAACTATTTTCCATCCATCACAAGACTGAATTTCAGATTCTTTTTTATAACTCATCGAGAATCTCTGTTTTAAACATTCGCCGTTTCTTGTTTGAAACGATATAAAATTCTTTCTGCGTGATTATATAACGGTCTTAACCATTTTATTCTTGCCAGGTGCCACAGAATGAAATAAACGCCGCCGAGCATGTTCCCCCAAGCCCATTGACCTGTACCTATAGGCACAGCTATTTTTGCATCCAGACATCTACGAACTGCAAGAGGAAGCAGGACCACAAGTTTGGTTCCGCACCATGCAAGTACAAACACCGGAGTGCCCCGTATCCTTGCTTCCCGAACAAATGTGCTTGCCCATAAGCGCGAGAGAAACGGCGTTGCATCCGCAACACGATCAAACAAATCGTCCCGGTGTTCTCCAAATTCGGAAATACCATCTGCGCCCTCTACAATCTGTAAATTAACCTGCTGGTCTTGCTGAGAATTTATTACGCTCACGACTATGTATGTGAATATGTAACGAGTAAATCACCTGTGTTTCCGCCATCAGTTGCTTACCAGTCGGTACGAATTCAAGAAACCATCCGGGCGGGACGATTCCGCACCAGAGAAATTCTATTGGGGATCTGCCAGTTGAATTTGGGACTACTCAAAGAACCAATCATTCCAAGAGAACAATATAAGAGCGTCGTTAATTGCCCAAAGAAACTGACAGACATCCAGGCTATTGTAACGGAAAACAACAGACTTCCGAAAGCCCAACACAAAGATTTCATGGCTGGCTGTTTCACTTTCCTGTATGTGGATATCACATCGCGAAAGGCCTTTGCAAGTACTGCACAAAGTGCTATTATGCCAAGAAGACCATACCTGACACCTTTGATAATATACTCATTTGTAATATCCGAAAATCCCATACCAAGCTGGGGGCCCCAACCGGGATCTTTGTCACCATAGCCAATCATCCACCATTCACTGAAATGTTCGATAGCAATGTCAATAAGTTTCGCCCGGTGCCAGCCGGCACCGCCCAGTGGGTTCGCCCAGGAAGCTATGACATGATAGAAAGGCCTGTTACTTGCAATTCCAATGGATAAGCACATGACTACAAGTAATATGAACAGCGGCTTTACGAATTTCTTATGCCTTTCCATTACCAGGCAGAAAATCACCACAATCACCATAACCCATGGCCCGCTGGACATACTGCTCAAAGCACCGAGCAGCGCGATTCCTGAAAGAATATAAGCTAAGGTGTGCCATTCCTTTTTTTCGTAACGCAAATAATATACAAGAGGCAAAAACATGGCAAAAGCACCGCCAAACAAAATGGCCATACTAAACGGCCCAACCGCCCTGGCAAATCCAAAACGCCCTTCTGAAATGAACCGTCCGCCTCTGAACCACGGAGAATAAACCCATAAAGGGGCAAACGGCTGCCAGTGGGTAACTGATTCGATCACACCCAATATGGCGAGAGGAACCAGGACAATGCTAATACATTTTATAACAGATATGAGTTTCGACCTGTCGGTCACGATAAACCGGGTAGCCAGATAAGCACACCAGGTATCCATTAAATAGCCGCCCCGGCTTTCTACAGCAACTCCAAAAGTCATGGTTTGGGAGATAAAATATGCCCCAACGTACACGACCATACTAAGCGTAACAAGTGTATCCAGTCGAGACCAGATAAACTTGCCCCGAATCTTATCTTCACACAAGCACCGAAGAAGCAGTACGGCAACTACAAAACGACCGACTAATATGTCAATAGTGCCTATGCTCACCGCCAGAAAGCTGGGATACCACAACAAAGCGGTAATGTATGCGGCCAGGGCATACTTCGGGCGCAAGGATATAACCAACACACAGACAATAAGGGCAAATGTTAAAGTTACACTTTGCATTGTAGTTCAAATTCGTCCGAACTTATGGCAGGCCTTTTCACATTATCGGCTTGATGCCATCTATCCGGTTTGACGATTGGTTGCAACGGCCTCGTCGGTCCGCGTAATACAATCCTCTTTAATGTATTTAAGTCGGATTCTTGAAGCGAAAATTGCCTTTTGCTTTTTTCTGTTGTCTTTTTCCGCGCAAAGCATAGCGTGCAACCTTACACAGAAATTGACGCAAACGGTAAAGCTTCTCGTTCTCGGTTCTTATTTCACTAATCTTCACGTGGGTGAGTGCTCTGTTATTTGACTTGAGCCTAATTCTGGGAGGTGAAGAATGTCTCAGCATTGCTCTGTTTTGAAATATAGAGGTCCAAACCGACAAACGTTTCAAGGGTATCTCAAGCTCCCTGAGCATGTCTAACCATGATAATGGAACATAATGGGGATCCATATATCCCGAAAACAGGGCAACCGGCCGCTTTTCTGACGCCCCGGCTTGAATCTGTGGCTGAAGGTCACATACAAGCGAGAAGATCGCACGGTAAACTAATAAATCCACAGGCATTGCGAAGCCATACATCCACTCAAAGTCAATAACGTACCATTCTTTTTCCCCAACCATTACATTACGGGGAATACAGTCGATAGGAGCACACGTAAAGCAAGTCACGGGTTCAGAAATTTCGGCAGAGGGAATATTAAATTCTTGCATGAATTCCTCTGGAACACAGGATTGCGAAGGCAGACTCCGTATAAATCGCATATAGTCTCTGATCAGAGATTTTCCAGAATCTGAAGCCCCGCTCGTAATAGCCCTGGCAATCAACTCCTCCAGATTGGACGTATTCAAATAGGGATAATACAAGTTGGAACCTTCCAATCTGGCACTGACAACTTCTGCTTGACCGAGAAAAAACTCTTTGGCTAAGGCTTCTCTTTCAACAAATCCTCGTAAGAACTGCTCCGATTGCCTATTGTCTGCACTTTTGACAAATGTCTTTTTGCTACCATCGATAAGTATCCGTTTATTAGTCCTGAATTCGGCCTTTCTACCTAAATTGGCACCTTCAAAGCGTAAGCACCGGGTGCTTTCAGATGTGTCATTCATTGTACAGATTACCAGAAATGAGTTCGCCAGCTCGCCAAATAGACCCGCGCGTGCCATAGTCTTTGCGAACCGTTTTTCCGCTATGATCTCTTTACGAGGAACAGTCCCTGTCTTAGCCGGGTACAAATCCCACACGGAATCCAAATCGCCAGGCACAATCTGGTCTGATAGAATCACTTTCGGCATTTTGTAATCGGGTAAGGGATAATACCAGCTTTGATTGTGAAATCCGGCTGAATTTAATAAATCTGTTAGTTCGTTCTTGCAAAATGTTCGGATTCCGTTATCAAATGGATAGTCATATATTGAATCAAAGACGCGGCCGGTATGGTCCTCTGGTGCACCGGTAATATATTTCAAGCCAATTTTGTTCTCTATCGCAAGAATCAGGACACCATTGGGATTTAGCAGTTTTCGCGACCTGGACAAAAAAGATTCATAAGGATTCCTGCCTCCATAGAATTTGCCGGCATATTCTAAAACACCGATGACTGTGATGTAGTCAAATCGATTCTGCGTTTCAAAATCCTGAAATCCACAAACAACAACATCGAGATTCGCATTGGTAGAATGCCGCTGGGCAACCACTAACGCCCTTTGACGGCTGTACTCCAACGCTGTGACACGTTTGAGCTTTCTGCATAGAAGCCCTGTGAGGGCGCCGCACCCCGCTCCAATCTCGAGAGCGCATCCGTCAGGATCGAACGGAAACCACTCCAGCAAATTACGCCGAACAGGGGAAAGGTGATACTCATGAGCCCACGAGGGAAATGTATAGCCATTATCGATATCACCGTAATTTGGATTGCCCTTGAACCCATAGCGCAGCTCTTTTTCAACTGGACCGTCACTATAAATCGGACTGCTTTTAGAATTCGCCAGAATTTGTCTGACCAAAACCTTGCCTATCCGTTCCGAATTCTCAAACTGCATACCCATAAGTGTGACTTCCATCCTTAGTACTTGTTAACCTAACGATTCAACTGCGAGCAATCGCACCAACTTCTATAATCACGCTAAATAACTATGTCCTTTCCATCCTCCAATGGTATTGCGAATTTGTCGAAATCCTTCCTCAGCTCTTCGATATCCTTGTCCCACCACTTTGATGCCTTGATCTTGAGCTGTGTCTCCTTTGAAAAACGGTACTTTATCACTTTCGCGGGATTACCGACCACAACAGCATAATCAGGTACATCCCTGGTAACAACGGACCCGGCCCCCACTACAGCACCGTCCCCAATTTTGTGAGCACTCGCCACGATGGTAACGTTATGGCCAATGAACACATCGTTGCCGATTATCACGCCCCTTCGTTCTATGTCAGCCTCACCGTTGGCATACCCAAGCCTTGGATTGTAAAAGATCGCATGAGTGGATATGCGATCCATAGGGTGGTCTGCACCAAAAAATCGTACTGTTTCTTCGTACACTCCGCTGTAACGTCCTATCTTCGTGCCGCGAGGGAAACAGCGTGGGGGATAAGAACAGGGACCAGATGTGTACATACCGATCTCAACTTGATGATAGACGGAGAATATTCTCCTAATCGTACGAGAATAATGCCCTCCCCCCTCGATGTGCAGAACAACGTTCCTAATAAAAGCACGAAAACTTCCTCGTGTTAACAGGCCATATAACCTGAATAACAACGGCCCAATGAGCCATGCTTCTTTTCCTTCTTTTCGCTTCTTCGACCGGTCTTTCAGGGCATATTCGTTTGACATTTCAGACCTCCAACATATTCAATATGTTCGCTCTCACTCTTTGAATACCCTTATTCAAATATGTTGACGTTTGGCCGCATTTATAGAAAGTAATCCCAACTGTGGAGACTCCAACATTGCCGATGCCAAGCAAAACAGTTATGAACGCATATCTTTGTACTACAATCCGTCAAGTTCTTGTTTTTTATGCGTTTTTCATCGACAAGGCTGATGTAAACATTTCGATAATAAAGAGTTATCTTATCTTGACTGGATTCCAAAGTTCTGCATTTTACATTTTATTTTATATTTTGATTGCGGCCGGAGACCGCGTCAGGCTTCTCTTTGTATATCTTGCTTTTCTGAGACACTCTCAACCTTGGACGAGGGTAAACGATTCAATTTATCCCTCGATTATCTCATGAACACGGATGCTCATTTAAGACGATCCAGAATCAGCACACCTGCTACAAATGTCGCGATGAATACTAAAGCGCTGATAGCAAGAACAAACAAATAATAATCCACTTTAAACACCCAAAG
>DQCG01000727.1 GCA_003533825.1 Phycisphaerales bacterium | reverse complement strand
CCACAAATTCTTTTGAGGAGGCATTTTTAATATTGCGTACATTGCCCAATAATGATAGAATACTTTCTAAAAGATTGTAGAACGGCATAATCTTCAGCAGGCAAAGGAGGTGAATCACGCATAAGCGAAACGCCTTTACGCTCATCGAGCTTTTAGTTGTCATTGCTATCATTGCTCTGCTGATGGCGATCCTGATGCCGTCACTCAGACGAGTACGGAAACAGGCTAAAGCCTCGGTATGCCAGTCTAATCTGCATCAATGGAGCCTGGTTTTCTCCATGTATGACAACGATTACGAGGGTCGGTTTTGCAACGGTTGCAGCAGCTACAATACCAATGACAAGAGGCACTGGGCAACAGCGCTACGCAACTACTACTACAATGATAGGCAGATTACGCTTTGTCCGTCGGCCATGAAGCCATACGATGAGGGCGCCGCCGTTCCGTATGGGGCCTATCGCGGACCGGATGACATTTTGCTCAGCTATGGTCTGAACGGTTGGCTCTACAATGCCAGGGCGGCGGATGAAGCGTTCGATCGCCCAGTAGAGAACTTCTGGCGAGAGCTCGACATCAAGGGCTCGGGAAATATACCGATCTTCCTGGATTGCCTTCATGCCGAGGGCCGTCCTTTCGAGACTGACGACCCCCCGGAGTTTGATGGAGCGATGATTGCCTTCAATATAACGTCGAACATGAAGCGATTTTGCCTGAACAGGCACTATGGTACTGTGAATTGTTTGTTCATGGATGCGTCGATATCAAAGGTCGAACTCAAGCATTTATGGCACCTGAAATGGAACCGTAATTACAAAACGGATGGCCCGTGGACCAAAGCTGGAGGTGTCACGGACGAAGACTGGCCGATATGGATGAGAGTACTCAAAGACTGATTATAAACGGGACAAAAACCGTAAGAAAAAAATGGAGTTCGAAAGGAGGTGATTAGATTACCTGGCAAATCACTGTTGTATATGTTTGGTATTAAGTTATTCGAATTTTGAATCTAAGAGGAGGATTTATTATGTGTATCAGAGTGATACTTTTTATTTCGATTCTTCTGACGTTAAGTCTTGTCGTAACCGACAGCAATGCGGGTTCATTAGTCGGCTACTGGTCCTTTGATAACATAGATGATACTGTTGTCCCGGATCAAAGCGGCAGTGGAAATGACGGAACGTTAAATGGTGCTCCACTATTGATCGACGGACCGTTTGGAAAGGCATTGCAGCTCGATGGCACAAGTGATTATGTGGATTGCGGCAACGCCGAAAGTCTCAATATCACCGACAAACTGACCATCTCGGTATGGGTCAAGACAGTCGATGCAGGAGATCCTGCCGGAGGGGAAATGGGAGGGCAAAACCATTATGTATCGAAACACAACAGCTACCAGTTCAAGCACAGAACCAATCTGCTGATATTCGCCATTTGGGACGGCAGCCCGTACGCAACCCGCATATCGATAGACAACTCATTCAATGGCGAGTGGCATCACCTGGTCGGCACTTATGACGGCAGTGTGCTCAAGACCTACGTTGACGGGAACCTCGAAGGTGATGCGCCACATGTGGGAGATATTGACCTTAATGGACTCAACGTTAACATCGGAAAGAATCCCAACCAAAACGATCAGAATTTTGAAGGTGCAATCGACGAAGTGATGATCTTTAATCGCGATCTTACAGCGTCACATGTGCAGGACTTGTTCTTAGGTAACACTTCTTTGTTTCTAAAAGCAGAAAAACCTCAACCTGAGAATAACGCTGTTGTTGAGGATACATGGGTAAACCTTTCTTGGACGCCCGGAGAGTCTGCGATCTCGCACGATGTGTATTTGGGTGATAACTTTAACGATGTGGACAGTGGTACCGAGGAAACTTTTGTTGGCAATCAGACCGAAACATTCCTTGTTGTGGGTTTTCCTGGATTTCTCTACCCGGACGGTCTTGTTCCCGGAATAATCTATTACTGGAAAATTGATGAAATCCAAGCAGATGGGACAGCGATAGCCGGCAATGTGTGGAGCTTTACTGCAACCATGCTCGAAGCTTTTGATCCCAGACCTCGCGATGGTGCAAAATGGGTCGATCCCAATAGTGTTGTCCTCTCATGGGAGAGTGGTATGGACGCCGCAATGCACGATGTTTATTTCGGCGATGACAAAGCGGGAGTCGAGGCTGGCGATCAAAGCGCATTCATCGGCGGTATTTTGCAGAATACTCACACGCCCGGTGATCTCGAAAAAGAGATGACATATTACTGGCGCATCGATGAGCATACGACTATGCAGACTGTTAACCAGGGCAAGATCTGGGAATTTACTACTTCGGGCGGGGCCAACGACGGCGTAAAAGCTGAGTATTTCAACAATACCGATCTGGAAGGCCAGCCAGCAGTGGTCGGCACTGAGTCGAAAATCGACTTCTCGTGGTCCGATGGGAACGTAGAGGGTTCCAACTCACCGGCCGAAGGAATCCAGACAAGCGAGTACTCAGCCAGGTGGTCCGCCGAACTGAACGTGGCCTACAGTGGCGTTTATCGCTTTGTCATAAATGTGAACAACAGCGGGAGACTCTGGCTCGACGACAGGCTGATTATTGAAAGGTGGCCGAACTCCGGAGCATACCCGGAATATACATCAAAAGGCATCGAGCTTGTTGCAGGAAGAAGCTATTCCTTGGTGATGGAGTGGAACAAGTACAATTCAGGCGCTCTGGCCACACTGGAATGGATAGATCCGTTTGGCGAAAGGACAATGATCCGACCGGGCCAGCTTCAACTCCCCCTGAGAGCCAACAGGCCCAAACCGAGTTCCGGACAAATCGATGTCACTCACACTGCTGTACTCAACTGGAGCCCAGGATATAAGGCTGCTCGGCATGAGGTCTATTTCGGTATGGATTCAGAAGCTGTGGCAAACGCCGATACAAGCTCACCCGAATACAAAGTCAACAAGGATCTTGGTTCAGAAAGTTATGAACCGGGAGAACTCCAGTGGAATACTACCTATTATTGGCGTGTTGATGAGATGAATGAGGTCGACCCCGGAAGCCCGTGGATCGGCCATCTCTGGAGTTTTACAACGGGTGATTTCCTTGTAGTGGATGACTTTGAGAATTACGACGCTCGCAACAGTCAGATATGGTGGGCATGGAAAGACGGACTCGGCTACGCTGCGCACGATGACGAACCAGCCTATCTCGGCAATGGAACTGGCTCAGCGGTTGGTGATGACTCCACGTCTTCATTCACCGAGGAGGTAATCGTACACGGCGGCAATCAATCGATGCCAATATTCTATGATAACAATAAGCAAGGCTTTGCAAAGTATTCGGAAGCAGAGCTGACATTGATTTCTCCGCGGGATTGGACTGCCAGCGAAGTCGAAGAATTATCTATATGGTTTAGAGGTAATGTGATCAATGAAGCTGAGCAGTTATATGTGGCGGTTTCCAATAACACCGGCACCCCGGTCCTAGTTGTCCATGATGATCCCGCAGCGGCAAAGATCGACTCCTGGACCGAGTGGGTCATTCCGCTCCAGTCTTTTGCCGATCAAGGGATTAATCTGACCGATGTGGATCTGATAGCGATTGGCCTGGGCAACAAGGGCAACGTTACAATCCCCGGCGGTTCAGGCAAGATGTACTTCGACGACATCAGGCTGTATCGGTCGAGAGAAGCTGCTGAATAGTACAATCCGCTTATTTGGAATCTACTGAAGGTTTTGATGTAGTTTGGGGCCCATGTCGATAAGTTCGACATAGGCCCTCATTTTTCTATACAACGGGCGGGTGGTTTGGAGAGATTTACCCTTATCTCTTTTAACGAAGTTCACCTATGAAGAGCTCAAAGTCAAACACATAAATTCTTATTACCACAAAAAAAATTTTCCTTTGAGGTATCCACGTTACGACCTTTTAACCACGTTTCATTACTCATCTGAACAGATGCGACACCATAAGCAACCTCCCTAATATTGACTAATGTTCACAACGATCACCTTTGCCACTTTCGCAATATCAGTTGCTAAATTTGCATTTTCGCTGTCAGTGTGGTTGAAATGTAAGTGGAGATCTTGATTTAGCAAGACAGATTTTATATTAAATGAGAGAAATGAGCCATTTGCGTTGTTTGGAACTGCTTGTGGTTTAGAGTAGTTACAAAAACTTCAAATTGTATTTACCCCGCGGTTTTGCTGTAAGTGCTTATTTTCCCCTTGCCAAAAGAAGATTTATGTCAAATTGACCCCAAATAAAATGACGACCTCCTCTTGTTCTGGTAAAATACCAGTGTAAAAAACAAACCCAAAAAGACAAGGAGGTCGCCTATGGCTATTATACCACAAAAACAATTATTTAGCTGGAAAGAGATTGAAAATCTTGGAGATTTATCTCGCCTGCGGTTATTGCTGGATTATCTGCCGGATGAGCCGTTAATGCGTGCTCTGGAATCACAGAGAGCCAAAGGCAGAGATGAGTATCCGGTTCGGGCGGTTTGGAATTCAATACTTGCAGGTATCGTATTTCAGCACAACAGCGTTGAATCGCTGCGTCGTGAGCTGAAGCGAAATGACAGGCTTCGCTGGCTATGTGGTTTTGATATAGCTAAAGGTGAAAATGCGGT
>DQCG01000563.1 GCA_003533825.1 Phycisphaerales bacterium | reverse complement strand
GAACAAGAGCCGCTCAAACCATCGACAAGATTGAGCACCCTGACAGATACTTTGCCCGAAGTAGCGGACCACCGCGGGACCACACCTGATCTGCTCGGAAGAATGTTACGGGGCGATTTGGACTGGATTGTCGTCAAGTCTTTGGAGAAAGATCGCACCCGCCGTTACAATACGGCCCATGCCCTTGCCGAAGACATCGGGCGGCACCTGAGGAACGAGACAATCCTTGCCTGCTCACCGAGCGTTTCATATCGCCTTAATAAGTTCCTGCGACGACATAAATCTAAGACGATAGCCGCGCTCTCGACAATCGTTTTACTCGTTGCACTGACGATTGTTGCCGGCATGTACATCCGCGGTCGGCACGCCGCTTCGAGGACGGAGTCTCTTCAGCATGCAGGGATACTCGCTAAGGCTAAAGATGCTTTTGACAGACAAGACTTTGACGAGGCGCGCAGGCAGCTTGAGCCGATCCTCGACAGCGGGCATATCGGGCGCCAGGCGCGTTTGCTGAATGCAAAAACCGTCATCAGCACACAGAACGCGATTGCCGCCATGCCTCTGCTGAATGATCTGTTGGAAGGAAGCGATAGCATTACCGGTCAAGCCCACTTCCTCCTGGCTCAAATTTATTTCGAAAGCGATCCCAACAACGCGACTGAGATAAACGAGTTTCACGAAAAATGGGATTATCATCGGCAAAAGGCCGAGGAATTACTATCCGGAACCGCGACATACGACTTCCTCCAGGCCGCAGCGACAAACGCCGTTCCCAGAAAGCTGCATTTTCTCAGCCAGGCCCTTGAGAAGGATGGGCAACATTATAATTCCTTACGGGAACGTGTCTATCTGTATTATGCCGCTGAGGATTACGTCAAAATGCTCTCCGATGCCTCACATATGATAGGAATTCGGCCTGAGAATCCCCTCGGCTATTCGTTGCGTGCTACGGCGCTGCGCGAGATTGGCAGCTACGATGAGGCTCTGGAGGACCACCGGCAAGCTATGCGCTTGTCACCCGGCAAGACGGAACCATACGACCAGCGACGCCAGACATTTATGTATATGAGCAATTATGAACAGGCCTTGGCCGATGCGATGAAGTGTATCTCTATTGAATACGACAATCTACGCTATCACTTCGATGTTTTCTGCGCTCAGGTAGCCTTAGGTCGGTATGACGCCGCGGAAGTAACTCACCGAGCAATTATTCAGCATCCCAAGGCGAACCATCAATTGAATACCAATGCATTAGGCGCCGGGGAACCGGGATATCACATTTACATGAGGCTCCATCGTTATGCGGCCAAGTACATCTTTGATACATTGACGGCTGGCCGGTCGTGGCATCCTCCGAATGCTGCGCCTAAAGGCCCTGCATTTCGGGCGCTGAACGAGGCCGCCGACTACTATCAATACCTCAGTAAGCGAGCCAGACGATTGATCCGATCCGGATTCTGCGGTAGTTGGTCACCGGATGGGTCCAAGATGGTTTATAGCATGGGAACCCCGGGCTTCAGCGGTCTGGCTATACTCGATCTGCAAACCGGCAAAAAGAAGCTGCTCGCGGTTCCGGGTCAGGTCCCTGTGTGGTCACCGGACGGCAGATATATAGCCTATCATCGCCTACGCAAGATCATGACCTCAGCAATTCTGACAGATCCGACCCGGCAGCCCGAGGCGTTTGATGTCGAGGAGATATGCCTGATTCGAGCCGACGGGACCGAGGAGCCTCGGCCGCTGGCCGAGGGCGACCATCCTCAATGGAGCGAGAGTGGCCAGTACCTGTACTATCAAAGCCACTCCGGCATAATGACCATGTGCATCCCTGTAAAAGATGAAAGTGCCCGGTCAGAGCCTGTGGTAATAGCCCCGGCTTTCCACCCGGAGGTCTCTCCCGACGGCAGATATATTGCCGAGGCGGTAGGTGAGTTGCGGATAACGGACATCGGCAATGGGCAAATTGTGGAGAAATGGCGAGGTCCGTTGTGGAGTCACTACGTTAAATGGTCAGCGGATGAACATCGCTTGGCCATATTTGGCAGAGCAGGCAAGCCCACGGGTCTATGGATGTATGACCGTAGAACCAATGAAGGTCACAAGCTCATCGACGGCCCCGTCGGCACCCACTCTGACTGGTCCCCGAATAGCAAGCAATTTGAACTCGGTATTGGCTTTCCCTATGTAGAAATCTGGGTCATCGATATACCGGAAGGATCATCATTGCAGGAAATGTTTGGCCCCGGCATAACTGTTCAGGAGCACAGTAAGACCTTGATCGACTACTATGATAAGGCCATTGAGGCTGCCCCGGAGTATACGGAACTATATCTGCGTCGGGCCGAGCAGGCTCTCTGGCTCTACGGAGAGCAAGGGGTATCGGCGTATCTGCACGACTTTGAGCTGGCCCTGAGCCGCTGTGATTTTGCTCCGTTTGGACTCGTATTGCACATCTGGTTCAAACATTGCTGGCCACCGTCTGACCGGTGTCGGATTATATCACCGCTGGCGATTATATTAGCAGAGAAGATTGGATGGACGGGGCCTCTGGGATTAGCTCACTATCGGGCCGGCCATTGGGAGAAAACAGCCGAGTTGACGCGCCTTAAGATAGAACGATCAGAGGCAAATCCGATTGTATGCTTTCTTCGTGCCATGTCGTGCTGGCAGCTCGGACAAAAAGAGCAGGCCCGCGCATCTTACGCCAAAGCAATGGAGTTTATGAACAATAGCAAACAACCGCTTGCGGCGTTTTGGCTGCAGGCTGAGGCTACACTACTTTTAGGAATGCCTGAGAAAGAGATAATGGAACTGAGAAGTGATAAATAGATATAGTTACGCGTAGCAAAGCTTTGATTAGTTGAATGGAGGGACACAAGTCCCTCATAAGAGTAAAATAACAGGAAATAAAAATCCAAAATGCCATGACGGTACATTGCGCAGATGGTCTGCGCGCACCGTCGGCAAAAGAAGAAAGGAAGGTGTAATATGAATTCTTTAAGAAACTACAAAATAAGATTCGTACTGTTAGTGCTTGCGATTTTCTTTATTGTAGGCAGTTATCGAATCGTCAGGGCAGGTGTAGACAATACGACGGGGAACGGAGCTACGGCGGCAATTAGCGATTATCAATTCGCCGG
>DQCG01000526.1 GCA_003533825.1 Phycisphaerales bacterium | reverse complement strand
AATTCTACACAGCAAGCCCTAATTCGGAATCAGATACGCGGGTATGCATGGGTGAAAATGCTGGAGATACCACTCAAGTATCCGTATGATAATTTCGAAATTCTTGCCCGGAGATTGAACCTTAAACAGGGCGGAGGCCCTGTCTGGGCGGTTCGCACAGAGGGAATCCTGGCGGCGGATCGCGCCCTGACGTTAACTAAACCCTGCACCGTCAGAATCGTCTCCATAGGCGGAATGGGAGTCAACATGCCCACCCACATGAAAGTCATGCCGGGATATCCCATACAGAAAATCAAAGAAAAACACGTATTTGAGACGGCTGCACGAGTGATTAACGGCGGTATACTAACAGGTAAGATATTACCGGCAGAAACAATGGGGGTGGATACGGAATGCAGGGGAATAACAATCCTTCGCGAACATGAAGAAAGGGAATTTCTCGGATTCATCAGGCCGGGATGGGATCGGCATTGTTACGCCGACTGTTATTTAAGTTCACTGCGAAAAAAATTCAGTGAGCGATTTACTACAGCCATCCGGGGGGAACTGCGGCCGTGTATAGCCTGCAATTATTGCGAAGAGGTATGCCCTGCCGGGATTATGCCTTATCTAATTCATAAATACTTGTACGCGGACCTTCTCGAAGAGGTTGAGCAGGCTCGAGTGGACCTTTGTGTGGAGTGCGGCCTGTGTTCTTATGTCTGCCCGTCGAAGATAGATCTAAGAAAACAGCTCATCGACGCCAAGGACCTCATAGCCAAAGAAAAGGAAGAAATACGACAGGAACAACTGCATCAGGAAGAAATACGTAAACAGCAGGAAGAAGCACGCAAACAATCAGAGGAGAAAACCGAGTGAAATGGTTGTTGAAAATCATTGATGCAGTTCGACCCACCTTCGAGGAAGGCGGCAGGCTGCGACTTTTCAATCCCGTGTTCGGGGCCCTGGAGCATTTCTTCTTTGCGCCGTCAACAAGAACGGTCGGAGCTCCCCATGTTCGGGACCCACTGGATTTGAAGCGCCTCATGTCAATGGTAATTATCGCCGTAGTCCCATCCGTATTAGCGGCGTTTTACTTCTTCGGACTGCGATTTATGGCCATGATCATCGTCTCCTATGCCGCCGGCCTGACGGTAGAGGCTATTTTTGCGATGATACGTAAGGAAGGCATCAACGAGGGTTTCTTCGTCACGGGAATCCTATGGCCGTTGATTCTCCCGCCGAACTTGCCACTTTGGATGGTTGCTCTGGGTGTCGCATTCGGCGTATTCATCGGTAAGGAGTTATTCGGCGGCACGGGACGAAATATATTCAATCCCGCTCTTGTCGGCCGCTGCTTTCTTTCGCTCGCTTATCCGAGGACAATGGCAGCCAGTTGGGTCGAACCCAGTCACGAGCTTATAGGTGGATTGCTGACCTGGGTTACTCCCTCATTGGACGCTGTCAGCGGAGCCACACCGCTGGCCCTGGCCAAGCAGGGAGAGATGGGTTCTATCGCGCATATGCTTTTGGGAAGTGTTTCAGGAAGTGCCGGCGAAACCTCGGCCATATTGATTATACTCGGCGGCGTATTTTTGCTTTTTACACGCGTCGCAAGCTGGCGAACAGTCGTGAGCATACTCGGTTCATTCGTCATTCTGACAGGTACCTTAGTTGTAGGCGGTGCGGTGAAATATCCCATACCCGGCGTGTTCGGCCCGGTGATATGGCACTTGTTTGCGGGTGGATTGCTTTTCGGCGCGTTTTATATGGCAACCGATCCGGTGACCGGCCCGACGACAAATGCGGGCAAATGGTTCTACGGCATTATAATCGGCTCGACCACGGTTCTGATCCGGAACTTCACCGGATACGTCGAGGGGGTAACGTTTGCTATCTTGCTGGGCAATATTGTCGCCCCGATTCTCGATGAAATAGTCATTGGGATTCGTCTCAGGAGGCTTAAAAATGAAGGGTAGTGTATATACTCTCGTTTACGCGGCGGTGCTGGGTACGGTATGCGCTCTGGTACTGACGTTCGCAGCGAGCTTTACGGCTCCTTACAAGCGAGCCAACGCTGAGGCCGAGGAAGTGAAAAACATCCTTCTGGCTTTGAATGTATCCATACCGGCCAAGGCATCCTCCGAGGAATTGGTGAAAATATACAAGGAAAATGTACAAGAACAGCAGCGAGGTGGCATTACCACTTATGTTTACACTCCATCGGATAATAATGACGGTGCTATTGCGATGCGGTTTGCCGGCCCCGGCTTGTGGGGTCCGATTAAGGGCTTCCTGGCTCTTGATCCGAAGATAACAAAGATTCAGGGTATCACGTTTTACGAGCAGGAAGAAACTCCCGGTCTCGGCGGCGAGATTGTCAAACCGTCGTTTCGCGACAAGTTTGTCGGCCTGTTGATACGTGACCAGGACGGAAAGCCGGGAATAATTATTAAAAGCGGGGGCGAAGCGGCGGTAAACAAAGTCGACGGCATAAGCGGAGCAACAATGACATGTGACAAAGTCCAGCAGATGCTCAACGAAGCCATAAAGAGCATTGTCGAGGAGAAGCAATAACAATGGCAGATAAACAGTTAGCTTGTGCGACCTGTGAGCCCAAGGGGATATGTGGAGGCAAAGGGCTGCTCACTCTGAAAGAGGGTGCCTGGGCAAAT
>DQCG01000476.1 GCA_003533825.1 Phycisphaerales bacterium | reverse complement strand
TTTCCTGGAATTGGACAAGCTGACTTGATGATCGACGAGAAGATACTTGTTTGGAAGTTCAATCGCGGAAGTAAAGATGCTCTGCGACAGCTCTATGAAAAGTACAAAGATGACCTGCTCGGACTGGCAATTACACTGCTTAGAGACAGAAGCCTCGCCGAGGACGTTGTGCACGACGTCTTTGTCTCATTCGCCGGGATGACGGGAAGCTTTCGACTGAACGGAACCCTCAAGGGCTATCTGTCAACGTGCGTGGCGAACGCCGCCCGTGACAGAAACCGTTTAAGGTCTCGCCGGGATGTCGGGCTGGATGCCGCTGAAGGAATGCAATCCGATTCGGGCGATCCGATTGAGCATGCGATTGACGGCGAGCAATCGGGGCGGTTAACGCAATTGCTCGGACACATCGCATACGAGCAGCGAGAAGTGATTGTGCTGCATTTGCATCAGGAAATGCGATTCAAAGAAATCGCCGAGGCCCTTGGTATTTCGATCAACACGGCCCAGAGCCGGTATCGTTACGGCCTGGATAAACTCCGCTCGATCATGAACAGTATGGTGACCAAATGAAACCTACGGAAAAAATTGAAGAATCTGTAAAACTCGAAAAGCCGCATGTCAATACAGGCGGCGCAATGGACAAGCGGACTTTAAACGATTCGTTCGCGGCGATGGACGATACCATTCGAGCCAATAAAACGAATGCCGCCGGGATACTCCTCCGGAGCAGGGCGGCAAGGCTCACCGCCGCGGCGGTGATTCTCGTGGCAATCGGCCTGCTGATGGTTTACCGGAATCCACCCGTACAGCCGCCGCCGGAAACGGTAAGTGTTGCGAAATCCCCCGCTGAAATGTTGACAGCCAAGTCGTTAATGATAGCTTATCGTCATGGAGGAATAGAAGCGATAGAAAGACAATGCGACAAGGCTTTAGAGATGCAGGGACCGCAGATGGATATATTAAACGTGAAAGAATTATTTACTGAAATTGAAATTGACCTGGAAAGGACGGAATTATGAATACGATTCATTCAATAAAATCGCACGTCACTTTGTTGCTACTAATTGCATTTGTCACTAATACCGCCGTTTCTGCATATCCTCCGGACAACGCAGCAATACTCTACTATAAGGCATTTATGCTGCTGCAGGAATCAGTGAATGTTCCTACGGAAGTAATGGCAGACTTCATCGACGGCAAGATAAAATCTAATGAACAAATCAGAGAACATCTTGAGTATAGTCAATCTGCCCTAAAAATTCTGGAGGAGGCATCAAAAATCGAAAAATGTGAATGGGCGCTTGATCATTCAAAGGGTTTCGATCTGCCGATGCCGGAACTTTCAAAGGCAAGGAAGGCAGCTTTTTTGCTTGTAACAGATGCACAGAAACTGACAGAAGATGGAAATATCAAGGAGGCATTCAGTCGTTGTTTGACGGCCCATAGAATGGCCAACCATATTAGCAGCGATGATTTGTTAATATCAAACCTTGTAGGTATTGCCATTCATGCAAAATCAGATAAGACGATCAAGAATATTCTCTCAAGGACATCGAATAGCGCTGAGATGTTAGCTTGGCTTAAAGGCAAGATTATTACCGTTTCGCAAAAGCAATCTTCGTTCAAAACTGTACTGAAAACCGAATCGGAAATAGCTGTTCGTGAAATGCGTAAGGAAAAACTCGCCGATATACTTGATTTAGAGTCTGATGACGAAATATGGAAAAAGCTGCCGGCTGATTCGCTCGAAAAAATAAAACAAGGCGACGAAGCATTTTTTAAGGCAGGCAGAACATACTATAAAGATTTTATTACAACTGTTCAGGAAGTACTGAATATGCCCTATCCGGAGGCATATAGACAATTAGAGGAACTTACTCAAAAGTCCATTAAGGACGCATCCACAAATCCCGGAGCTGTTTTTGCAGTAATATTCGCACCAACGCTGCCAAAACTCCTAAGCATGGAGACCAGATACAAAACCTCTGTTAATGCTCTGAACTCTGCCCTTAGCATTTATGCACACAAGGCCAGAGCCGGTGAGTTGCCGGACGAGATTCCAGTAGATTCGCCGAAGGATTTATTCAGCGATAAGGCTTTTAGATATGAAAAGACGAAGGACGGTTTTGTATTAAAGTGCCTGGGCAAAGACCTGCACAAAGACAAAATCCACGAATACGAATTCAAGGTTCCGAAATAGTCTGATTGCATTATGACCGGACAAAAGCCGGCTCCTGCCGATGAAATGCGGGGGGCGGCTTTTTTTTGTGCCGTGTCGGCACCTAATATGAAAAAATCTCCCGAATAAGAAGTTGCGCCGGGGCGGTCTTTTTCGTCTATAATGGTGAAGTACGAGAATTCGAGAAACAGGAGGTTATTTGAGTAGCCGGCAAAAAGAGCTTTTGGAGTTACTGGACAAATCGGGAGCGGATTTGTACGCGCTTTTGACAAGGCTGACACTGCGCGAAGAAGTCGCCGAGGAGCTTATGCAGGAATTATTCATAAAACTTAATAATTCAAGAGGCGCCGGCAACATCGCCAACCTGAACGCCTACGCACGCAGGGCGGCGATTAACTTAGCCTTCGACTGGCGGCGCAGCCAGAAGCGAACCGTTTTAACGATGGGGCAGGCCGGCGAGCCGGTATCAACGGAGGATTCGCCTCTGCGCAAGCTCATCCACACCGAAGAACTGACCGAGACGCTGGATGCGGTCGGCCGGCTTAAGAAATCGTCCCGCGAAGTGCTTGTCATGCGTTACCTCCAGCAGGAATCATACGATAATATCGCCGAACAACTGGGCAAGACATCCCACCAGGTCCGGGCCTTATGCTCCAGGGCTATACGTAACCTTCGAAATATCCTCGGATCCAACGAACATAAATCTTCCAACAAGGAGATACATAATGTCGCAAATAGATGAAAACAAAATCCTCGACTGCCTCAAACGTCTCTCGCAGGTCGTGCCGGGACAAGAAGCTACAGCTCGTGCAATACAGAAGGCCCGCGATGTTCTGATAGCCGGCGAAGGCCGTAGGGTGGGGCTTGCCCCACCATCGTTTATCGGCAGGCTAATGAAACTTGCCGCAGCAGCAGTGTTGATGATTGGCGCCGGATTTATTGGCGGGCGACTCTCGGCACCTGAACCACTGGACGTACAGGAGCTTCAGATCGCTCTGGAAAGCTCGCTGAAATCATCGCTGGTGCCGGCGATTCAGCAGGAGCTGCTCAGCGAGATGGACGACCGCTGGCAGTCGACGCTCGCAACGAGCAACGTAAAGGTCAAAGATGAGCTTGCCCGGCAGGTCCGGCGTGATTTGACAGAGTTCGCCGCACAAACTCTTGCAGCTTCGGGCACGCGCACCGATCAGCGCCTGAATGAGCTTATCCGGTTAATCGAAGCGGCCCGAATTCAGGACCGCCAAAGAATGGCGGCGGCCTTCGACTATATCGAATCCCGCTTTGGCAGCGGCCTGGTGACACTTGCCGCACGGACGGACGATCTGTTATGCGCTGAACGGGGAGGCCCGGCGCCTGATGTATCTGAAAATTGAACCTTAAAATGAAAGGATTAGACAATGAGATATTTAAATCGAACAATTATTTTGCTCGTTGTTTTCAGTCTGGAGGTGGCAAATCCCGCTACGGCACAAACAAGCCCCGAAGGAAAAAAACAAACGTTTACCATCTCCGGTAACGCAGGAGTGGGCGGCGTGAAAATGAATGGTCTGCCGGGTAACCCTGTGACAGATAGAAATGGTTTTTACACAGTTACCGTTAACTATGGCTGGAGCGGTACGGTAACACCTGCGAAGGAAGGATACTCGTTCGAACCAGCCAGCATGATATACCACAATCTTATTTCCAATCAGACTAATGATAACTACGCACCAAAAATAATTACCTACACTATTTCCGGTAAGGTTGAACTTCCGGGAGTGGAGATGCAAGGTCTTCCTGACAATATTTTTTCTGACGAGACAGGCTCTTACACAAGCACCGTAATGCATGGCTGGAGCGGTGGGGTGAGGCCTGTCAAAGAAGGTTATACGTTCAAACCCACCAGCAAAAGATACCCAAAAGTCATTGCCAACCTAAAAAATCAAAACTATGCCGCTGAGCAACTGACATTTACGATCTCGGATGTAGTAATTATCGGAAGCAGTCCTATCCCGGGCGTACGGGTCTCAGCGAGCAGCGGCGAATCCAGCGTCACAGACGCCCGAGGCAGATTCAATATCAAGGTGCCCTACGGCTGGAGCGGAGAGCTGAAGCTCAAGAAGGAAGGTTTCCAGTTCAATCCACCGTCTATGTCATTTACCAATGTGACAACGAACATGAGAGACGGCCGGCCCGAACAGCCGGCAAGAGCAGCGGACATGATGTATGATGACATATATGGAGACTGGAATCCGCGGGCAGTTATAAGTTCCCGACGAACAGGGCGTTCATCAGGTTATCGATCTGCACTAGCTCCCACAGCCGGCCGGAAGGTACTGGTGGTTCCCGCCGCCGAGGTCAAAGCGGAAGACCTTGCGGAAATCATGGAAGATATGCAGGTTATGTCGCTTATTCTTGACGAGCGGTTCAAGGAGACTCGCCGGATTCAGGGAGTTTTCACCGATTTCGGCGATTTCTTCGGCAGGGATAACCGCCGGACTGAGGCTACCTATTTACAGGGCTACGGCGTGCTTTTCTCGATGGAGGTGAATTTCGCATTCTCTCCTTCGCCGAAACTGCAATCTCAGCAAGCCGAGCAAACCGCCGAGCCTGTCGATTCGACCTGGCAGCGGGCAAAACAGCAGATGTTTTCGCCGACAGATCCCCGGAGATCAAGAGGGTCCGGCCCGCCGGAGGAATATGACAGCCAGATGGTCGAAGAGCTGAAACGGGACCTGATTACGACGCTCAAACACGCCGCGAATATCCGGGGCATACAGGCGGATGAATGGATTATCCTCACGGTCATCGGTGGAGGCCGGCAATCCGGCGGCGTCTTTACCGGCAGAGGTTTCATGATGGGCGGCATGGGAGGAATGTATGGAGGGACCTCATCAGGTGGCATGGAAAGTTTCGGCGGCTACGGTGTTTCCGGCGGTTCCAGCGGTGGCGGAATGATGGGTGGTATGAGCGGAGGCGGTATGATGGGCGGCGGCATGGGAGGAGTCGGAGGCATGGGCGGCTTCGGTGGGGCAGGCGCATCCTCGGCCACAGTCCTGACAATCCGCGCAAAAAAAGCCGATATAGACGCCTTCGCAAAAGGCGAACAGGATTTCGAACAATTCCGACAGAAGGTACAGATTTTCACATACTGATTGTATCATGAAAGGAGCTTACTATGTCAAAGCGAAGATTAATTCTCGTATTAGTGGTATGTCTTTCACTTGGAGTATTTGCTCAGCAGTTATTTTCACAGGGCGCCGGATCAAGCGGATTCTCAAGCCGCTCCGGCTCTGTACGGCCGCGCGGCACCAGGCCGCCGAGAATGCCGGGCCAGCCCGATTTCGAGCGGATGCGCGACATGAGCCACGAAGAAAAGATGAGGTATTTCCAGCAGCTCGCCGAAGAGCAGCGCAAGGCAATGGAGCAGCAGGAATCCATCGCGATGCAGCAGGCCCTCGGCGCCGACGATCAGCAGTGGAAAGTCATCGAGCCGAGATTGAAGAAAGTCAAGCGCTACAGAGAGCAGGCGTTCATAGGGACTAAGCCACCTTTCCAGAGCAATTTCTCCAGCTTCAGCACGGGCCCGGGAGGCACCCAGGGCTTTGGCGGCGGCTTCGGCGGTGGTTTCCAATTCCAGGCCGGCGGCAGTATGCAGGGCGGAACTATGGTCCCCAACTCCACCGGCCGGCAGGATTTCGACGGCTCGCTGTCCGACGGCGAAGTAATCTGTGAAGAGCTTGAAAGGCTGCTGTATGACCCGCAAACGACGCCGGTGCAAGTCAGCCAGAAACTCGATGCTCTGCGCAAGGCCAGGGAAAAAGCAAGAAGACAATGGGTCGCAGCCCAGCAGCAGTTCCGGGAGGTGCTGGATTTCCGCCAGCAGGCAAGATTAGTCATGATGGGATTGCTGGACTGATTTTCACCCTCCGGCAGAGAAGATTTTTCGATAATTTGCAGGGTTTTTTCAGCCAGAGTGCCATAAGGCTGTCACAATCGCTGTTTTCTTGTAGCATTTCTTCGATAACAGGCATAAAT
>DQCG01000393.1:1708-15571 GCA_003533825.1 Phycisphaerales bacterium | reverse complement strand
CTTTTGATAATCGCCCGGGTAACCTCCTGAGGCCATGACTTCACAAACCGCGGGCATGGAGTCACATTTGAGCTTAACCTGGTCCAGAGTGCCGTCGCAGACGGCTAATATAACTTCCAGCAAATCGCTTTTCAGCCGCATAAGAATCGGCTGGGTCTCGGGGTCTCCGAAGCGGACGTTAAATTCCAGCACTCTCGGTCCGCCGGCGGTAATCATGAGCCCTGCGTACAGAATACCCTTATACAGCGCGCCGCTGCGATTCATGCCGTCGACCGTCGGTACAAGAATTTCCCGCGTGATCTGATCCATCAAATCATCGGTGACCACGGGTGCCGGGCTGTAGGCGCCCATTCCGCCGGTGTTGGGTCCGGTGTCACCGTCTCCGATGGGCTTATGGTCCTGCGACGATTCCATAATATAAATATTTCGCCCGTCCACAAACGCCAGTATCGAGGCCTCCTCGCCGAGCAGCTTGTCTTCGACGATGATTCTGTCCCCGGCCGAGCCGAATTTTTTGTCGCACATTATTCTCTCGGCCGCCAATATCCCATCGGCAGGATCATCGCAAACAAAAACTCCTTTGCCCATCGCGAGACCTGCGGCTTTGACTACGACCGGTTCGTCCCGGGTTGCGATATATGCTTTGGCATCGCTGAACCTGTCGAAAGTTCTGCCCTCGGCGGTCGAGACGCTGCTGGAACGCATGAGTTGCTTGGCGAACGCTTTATCGGCCTCAAGTTGAGCGGCCTTGGCGCTCGGGCCGAATGCCTTTATACCGGCGGCTTCGAACGCATCGACCAGTCCCCCCGCGAGCGGGTCTTCCGGACCGACAACGACAAGCCCCACCTTGTTTTGTCGCGCGAATTTTAGAAGTTCGTCGGTGTCATTAACACCGATAGGAATATTTTGGCCACACTGTTCCGTGCCGGGATTTCCAGGGGCGGTGAAGAGTTTGGCTAAGTCCTTCGACTGAGCCAGTTTCCAGGCGATTGCATGCTCACGTCCGCCACTGCCAATTAACAATACGTTCATCTGTCACCTCGAATAAGGTTTCAATTCTCTGTAATTCCCGCGTAAGCAGGAGCTCATTCGCTGTGCAACAGTCTACCAGAGCGTGCGGTTTTACTCAAGCTTTTTTGGTAGTAAGCAAGTTTGGCTTCAAATTGGTCAAATTTCTGTAAAAACTGCGATTAGGCTTGGGATGTGAATATGAAAATGCAGGAAATTGATTGCGGCCTTAGACTTTTGACTTTAATAACGGCAACAAGTGTTTATAATGTTTCTGTATTCGCAATGTATGGCAAAACACGTATCCTAAAAGGGATTGAGATGAGTAAGAAATGGATTAATGTTTTAACAGTTTGTGCCCTGCTTGCAGTTCTGGTTTTTGCCGGCTGCGCTGAGCCTGTGAACTTCCCGGAGATAGTTGGCGAAGTGCCATCTTTTGTGATTCCGTCGCGATATCGCATTGTCGGTACATCGGTTCAGCGTAGGCCGATAATGTGCCTTCAGCTCGGCCAGGGCCCTGATGTAACTTTCATTATGGCGACCATCCACGGCAACGAACCTGCCGGAACGCCGCTTGTTCGACGTCTGGCCCGGCATCTGCGGCAACATCGGGAGCTGCTAAACGGGCGGATGGTCGTGCTCATGTCCGTGGCGAATCCCGACGGTATGGTAAATGGCACCCGTTACAACGCCAAGGGCGTGGATCTCAACCGCAATTTCCAGGCGGCAAACCGGGTCAACAGTAAGGAGACCGGACTAACTGCGCTTTCCGAGCCGGAAGCCCGAGTAATTAAGCAACTTATCCAGGAATATAAGCCTGACCGAATTGTAAGCATCCATCAGCCGCTGAACTGCATCGACTATGACGGGCCTGCGCGAATGCTTGCCGAACGAATGGGTCAATATTGCGCCCTTCCGGTAAAGAAGCTGGGCGCCAGGCCGGGCTCGCTCGGCTCATACGCAGGAGTTACATTAGGCATCCCGATTATAACATTCGAAATGCTTCAAGCCGACTCACAGCTTAATTCGGAAGCACTCTGGCGGAAATATGGAAAAGCGCTGCTCGCCGCGATCACATTTCCAAATCGGCCGCAATGAAAACACAAAATTTCAGTTCTCTTGAAGAATCCGAAGGTAAAGCAGAAGTATGTCTTATCGTAGTATGTCCGCCTTCGGCGGATTGCCCATAAGTCGCAGGGCCATCCTGGCCCTGACAGACGTATAAGCAAAATAGATATGGGTGATCTCTTTGCAATCGCAGAACGGCAGGGCTCAGGGGCCGAGCATCAGCGAGGTCCATTGCAGCCCTTTGTTAGCCACTATTTTAACAATGAATCAATTCTAACGAAAACGTAGTCCACGGCCATCTTGATGCACACTGAAATACTTATCATTGAGCTTTTTGACTTCTACCTCACCGGTAAAAGTAACCTCTGCATATTCTGCCTTGAGCTTGCCTCCAGAAATGCAAATATTGGTGACCACCCGCATTACACCTAACTTGTTTTTAGCATCCTGTTTAGTTGTCATTTTTATGTCACTCCCTTGATTAATTATGATGGCTAACGAGAAGCTGAAGGGCGGTCGTTCAGACCGTCCTCTTCGAGCGATTTGTTATATAATCCTGACATTAGAAAATGCTTCAAGCAGAGTGATGCTATCGGCAACTAAATCAATGGTAATATTTTCAACAACATCTTCAAATGTATGCATATCAACACTGAACTCTGATATATCACAATCATGTCCAAAGATCTCGCATATTAATTTGTACTCTTCATTACGATTTGTATTACGTTCAACAAATCGTAATGGAAGACCATGGTGAATCGGAATTCTCACATAATCATAAAATGCCTTAGATTTTGTGTATAAATCAGTGCTAATTAGATCTGATTGAGATAAGTCATCTATTATAGTTTTAAAAGTGACATTACGCTTCGCTTCTATTTCACGTTGTGCGTTTTCTGTAGTGGATTGCTGGCTATTAGCCTCTAAAGAGAATTTCTTAATCCCTATTTCTCTCACCACGATTTCAAGAAGTGAAGATGCAACATGAAGGGCACCTAATAAAGCTCCTCCCCGTAGGCAGAGATCAAGATCGATTTTGTAGTAGTGGCTTGCTTGGCCACTAAAACGCAAATGGTTCAAACGATCTAAGCAGTTATCAATTCTCTTGACCGTATTTTTGCCAAACTGCTTTTTGTAGTCTCTACTCATTAGATGATTAAAAATATAACAAGTTATTATATAGTTTTCCTGTTATCTTCGGAATTGGATATCCGTATTCTTATCTGTGCTTCTTAAATATTTCAATTTCACGCCTATTCTAACTCGATAACATGACAAACCGCATATTATCAAGAAACTCGGTTTTCTCTTGGAACTTCTTCCACTTAGCTTTGGATTGAATATACCAAAATGTGCCCGGCAATGGGAAGTTTTTTTGGAAAGGAATCAACTGTTTTTAAACCAGGCCCAAAAAATAGTAATTTTATCGATCACCAAGACGCATGGGCAGGAAACCTGCCCATCCTACCGAACTGATTCCCTGATGACCTGTTACTCTTTTTGCATTATGCAATAACAAATTTCGACGTGAGATTTGGGCCGCTTTCGGCTATAATAGCAAGCTGATATGGGAATATTCAAAATCAACAACGAATATAAACCCGCTGGCGACCAGCCGCAAGCTATTGAGAGGCTCGTGGATGGATTGAGCGCCGGCAGGAAATTCCAGACTCTTATGGGTGTTACCGGCTCCGGCAAGACTTTCACGATGGCGAATGTCATAGCTCAGCACAACCTTCCGGCCCTTATCGTCTCCCATAACAAGACGTTGGCCGCCCAGCTTTACGAGGAATTCAAGGAGCTATTCCCGGAAAATGCCGTCGAGTATTTTGTCAGCTATTACGATTATTACCAGCCGGAAGCGTATATCCCCCAGCGGGATATCTACATCGAAAAAGACGCATCGAAGAACAGCGACCTCGACCGGCTCCGTCTTTCGACAACAACCAGCCTTTCGACGAGGGATGATTGTATTATCGTCGCATCTGTCTCCTGCATTTTCGGGCTTGGCTCGCCGGAGGATTATAAGGCCAGCGTCGTGGCCGTTCGCACCGGCGAACATTACAATAGAAACGAACTGCTCGGGAGATTAGCCGATATCCAGTACAGCAGAAACGACATCGACTTCCAGAGGGGTACGTTCAGGGTACGCGGCGATGTGGTCGAGCTGCATCCTTCTTACGAATCCTTCGCGATTCGATTCGAATTCTTCGGCGACGAAATAGAGCAGATAAGCTATATCAACCCGGTATCCGCGGAAATTCTCGCCGTCGAAGAACAGGTTTTTATATATCCGGCTCAGCATTATATTATGCCCGGCGAGAGAATCGGTTCGGCCGTTGAAAGTATAAAAGCCGAGCTTCAGCATCACCTGGCAACACTCCGAGGCGAGGGCAAGCTGCTGGAAGCCCAGCGGCTCCAGGCACGGACGATGTACGATATCGAAATGATGCAGGAAGTCGGTTATTGCAGCGGGATCGAAAATTATGCCAGGCACCTGGCAGGCCTTCAACCCGGAGCAAGACCCTATACCTTGATTGACTATTTCCCCGAGGATTTTCTTTTATTTATCGACGAATCTCACGCTACGATTCCGCAGGTCAAAGCGATGTGGGCCGGTGACAGACACAGAAAAGAGACATTGATCGAACACGGCTTCAGATTGCCCAGCGCGCTGGATAACAGGCCACTGCGCTTCGATGAATTCGAGCAAAGCTGGGCCAGGGTCGTCTTCGTCTCGGCCACACCCGCACCGTTCGAGCTGGAGAAAAGCAATTATGAAGTTGTCGAGCAAGTCATCAGGCCCACCGGACTTCTGGATCCGGAGATATTCGTCTATCCGGCGGGCAATCAGATCCCGCACCTCCTCGGCGAGATCGAAAAACGAGTCGAAGCCAAAGAGCGGGTTCTCGTTACAACCCTGACCAAAAGGATGGCCGAGGACCTGTCGGGTTATATAACGAAGAAAGGTTTTAAGTGTCGTTATCTGCACAGCGAAATCGACACGCTCGAAAGAATTGAGATACTGCGGGATTTACGTCAAGGCAATTTCGATGTGCTGGTGGGCGTGAATCTACTGCGTGAGGGCCTGGATTTACCCGAAGTCTCGGCCGTCGCTATCCTCGATGCGGACAAGGAAGGATTCCTCAGAAGCCAGACTTCGCTGATTCAAACCATCGGCAGAACCGCACGAAATGTCAACGCAAGCGTATTCATGTATGCTGATAAGGTTACGCCTTCGATGCAGAAAGCTATTGACGAAACGGAAAGACGCCGTAAAATTCAATTACAGTACAACAAAGAGCATAATATTACGCCCGAGACGATAAGGAAAGAAATCCGCGCGAGCCTGACCGAGCAGATAAAAGCAAGGCAGACGGCGCGCCAGGCGGTACGCTTTGGGACGGGCGAGTATGAAAGGGTTGAATTAGCTTCTCAAATTGAGAAGGAAATGCTTGAGGCGGCCCAGAGCCTGGATTTTGAGCGAGCCGCTTTTTTGAGGGACCAGTTGCGTGAGTTGAAAGAGCTGCCCGAACTGGTTCTGGTCGACTCAAGAAAAAAGAAAAGTGACTTTTTAGCCATGAAAAAGCAGAAAAGATACAATAAAAAAAGCACTTTGCCTGGAAATTCGAAGTAAAGGAAAAGAGAACAATGAAACAACTTAATCTTGCAAAAGTACGACCTCTTATACAAATGGCAATTGAAGAAGATCTTGGACGAGGCGATAAGACAAGTGAGCTTCTGTTCAAAGATGACACTACAGCGAAGGCAACAATTATCTCACGTGAAGAAATCGTAGTATGCGGAATGGCTATTGCAAACGAGATTCTAAAAAGCTATGACGAAAGGCTCGATTTGAATGTGCGCATCGGGGACGGCGAATTGGCGCATGTCGGAAGCAAACTCGGCGTAATCGAAGGGCCTTTACGTCCTATGCTCAGCGCCGAACGGGTTATGCTGAATTTTATTCAGCGACTTAGCGGAATTGCTACTACAACGATGAAATATGTCAGGGCGATTCAGGGCACAAAAGCGCGAATTTACGATACGCGCAAGACGATGCCCGGCTGGCGACTGCTCGAAAAGTATGCGGTCCGCTGCGGCGGCGGATACAATCACCGGCTCGGGTTGTATGACGGCATTCTCATTAAAGACAACCATCTGGCGCAATTAGGCAAAGACTTCCATCGCAAATTGCGGAACATTATCGCTAAGGCAAAAGATGTAAAAGGCGTCAAATTCGTCGCTGTTGAGGTTGACCACGTCGATCACCAGCTCAACTACGTCCTGGAGATTCCCGGTATCGACATTGTACTGCTCGACAATATGGGCCAGTGGCAGCTAAAACACGCCGTGGAGATGCGAGACAAAATGTGCGGCAAACGGAAAAAGCCGCTGTTAGAGGCATCCGGGAATATCACGTTAAGCAGCGTCTCTGCAATCGCGCAGTGCGGCATCGACAGGATCGCCATAGGTGCGATAACTCATTCGGCAAAAGCCGTTGACATCGGACTCGACAGATAACTGATCGTACTGCGTTCTGTGTGCCGCGTGCTGCGTATTACTCAGAACGCTGAACGCTGAACGATATGCTGGATCCCGATAAAATAAAGGCGAACCTGAAGACCAAGCGCATCGGCGGGAAAATCCTCGTCTATAACAGCACATCGAGCACGAACAACGTTGCCGCCGAATATGCAAGAAATAAACAGAACGACGGCCTGGTTATCTTCGCCGAAGAGCAAACCGCGGGCAGAGGCAGGGCCGGCAGTGAATGGCTAAGCGGCCGGGCCGACAGCATTCTTTGTTCGATTGTACTGACCGACAGCAAACTCAACGCCGAGCTGCTTTCACTCACCTGTGCGGTGGCGGTTGCCGAAACCATAGGCAAGACGGGCAGGAGCCATGCAAAAATCAAGTGGCCAAACGACATCATGCTGAACGGCAAAAAAGTGGCTGGCATACTGCTCGAACCCAAAGTTGATAAAGGCTGGAACGCCTGCATTATCGGTATTGGGATCAACTGCCACCAGAAGAAAGATTCTTTCAGCGTCCAGATACAGCCGAACGCAACGAGTCTCGACGCGGAAAGCAATTCAGTTTCCGATCGCATCCTGCTTGCGAAAAGATTGCTCACTTCGGTAGACCAATGGCTCGAAACGGCTGAAAAAAACGGTGAAAAAGCGATCAACCGGTGGCGTGAGCTAAGCATCCAGTTGGGTCACAGGGTAACGCTTATTTTCAACGGCGCCAGCTTCACCGGCCACTGTATCGGGATCGATCCGGAAGAAGGACTTATCCTCCAATTAGACACCTGTGGGGTAAGAATGTTCGATGCCGCTCATACGGTCATTGCGAAGTAATCGCGGCACACTCGTTTTCGTTCCAGGACAAAAAATGAATCGCGAGTTTCGCTTTCATCGCTTTTCTGATATAGTATTGCCTTACATAAATCTGTATTATTAAAATGGAAAGGATAGAGTTATGTCAACAAACGTATGGAGTAAGTTATCAATCGGCATTTTCATGGCTTTAGTTATGTGTTTTCTCCCGGCCTGTTCAGGCAGGCAAATTAGCATCAGCAATCTGAAAGGTTCCGAGGATTATTTGAAAGCCGGCGAGCAGGACATACAGAGGTGGCGTGATATGAAATTTGGCTTGTTCATCCACTGGGGGCCGGTCAGCCTTAAGGGCACGGAGATTGGCTGGTCTCGCGGCGGCGAGCGACGCGGACGAAACGACAAAAGCACCGGTTCAATCCCCGTCGAGGTTTACGACAACCTCTACAAGCAGTTCAATCCCGTAAAATTTGACTCCGAACAATGGGTGCGGATGGCCAAAGACGCCGGCATGAAGTATCTTGTCTTCACCAGCAAGCACCACGACGGCTTCTCGATGTTCGACAGCAAGCTTACCGATTACAAGATTTCCAACTCGCCGTTCAAACGGGATGTCGTCGGAGAGCTTGCCGACGCCTGCCACAAAGGCGGCTTGAAGCTCGGCTATTATTACTCTCCGGTCGATTGGTATCATCCTGACTATCGCACCGAGAATCACGCCCGCTATATCGAATTTATGCACGGCCAGCTTCGAGAGATTTGCTCAAACTACGGCAGGATTGACATTATCTGGTTCGACGGACTCGGCGGCACGGCCAAAGACTGGGATTCGGAAAACCTCTTCAAGATGATCCGACAGCTTCAGCCTGACGTTATCATCAATAACCGTGCCGGGCTGCCCGCCGACCACGATACGCCGGAGCAGAGAATCGGCAAATTTCAAAACGACCGCCCATGGGAGACCTGCATGACAATCTGCCGGCAGTGGGCGTGGAAACCCAACGACCAGATGAAATCGTTTAAGCAGTGCATCCAGACCCTGGTGAAAACAGTTGGGGGGGATGGCAACCTTCTGTTCAACGTCGGTCCCATGCCGGATGGCAGGATAGAAACTCGACAGGTCGAACGCCTCAAAGAAATGGGTGCCTGGCTAAAAAAATATGGACAGAGTATTTACGGCACGCGAGGCGGTCCGTTCAAACCGGGCTCCTGGGGCGCCAGCACGTACAAGGGCAACACTGTCTATGTTCATGTCCTGAATTGGTCCGGCGAGAAACTGGTCCTGGCACCTGTACCGAAGAAAATCGTTGCCGGCTCCGTCCTGACCGGTGGCGAGGCGAGTGTCAGACAGACCAACGAGGCTATCGAGATTTCCGTACCGGAAGCCGACCGGCACGAAATCGACACGATTATCAAACTGCAACTGGATAGCTCGGCTGATGAGCTTGCCCCTGTTGGTATCCCTTCGGCATCTCTGACGCATGAAAAGAAATCCCGGGCATCAAATATATTTCAAAAGAATCGTCATTACGGACCGGACAAAGCCGTAGATGACGACCCGGCCACTCGCTGGGCTACCGACACCGGCACGAAACAAGCATGGCTTGAAGTGGATCTAGGCGAAGCCACCACGTTCAATCAGGTAAAAATTGCCGAGGCTTACGACCGAGTACGGGAATTCGAGTTACAATATAAGAACAGCACGCGATGGAAAAATTTCGCCCGGGGCACAAAGATTGGAGCCGACTACTCGAAGACATTTGAGCCCGTCACAGCGAGACAGGTACGTCTGAACATTCTCAACTCGACCGATGGGCCGACTATTTGGGAGTTTCATCTTCTCGCTCCGAAGAAATAGCGGAGTGATGTTTTGCTTTATTGAACGATTTGAGGAAGGAGAATTTTATGAATCGTCGTAGTTTTTTAAAAGCGTTAGGATTGGGGGCAGCTTCTCTGGCTGTGCCGAGCTGCACGGCCGGGCCTGCAAATCCGGCGACAAATAAGCTGCAAAAGAGGCCTAATATTGTTTTCATTCTCATCGACGACATGGGCTGGCCGGATGTGGTATGCTACGGCAGCAAGTTCCATGAGACGCCGAATATCGACCGGCTGGCTGACCAGGGGATGAAGTTTACCGATGCTTACGCGGCATGCCCGGTATGCTCGCCCACGCGCGCCAGTATTATGGCGGGCCAGTACCCGGCCCGAGTTGGTATCACGGATTTTATTCCGGGTCACTGGCGACCTTATGAAAAGCTTGTTGTCCCCGAAAACCGCCTGCAACTACCTCTCGAATCCGTCACCCTCGGCGAAGTGTTCAAGGAGCAGGGCTATTCCACCTGCTATATCGGCAAGTGGCATCTCGGCGGCAAAGGCTATTCCCCGGACAAACAGGGCTTCGACAAGGTCGTGTTGGGTGTCAAAAACCGCAGCGACAAACAGGTATCCGGCTTCACTGACAAGGCTATCGAGTTCATAGAAGAGAAGAAACAGGAACCGTTCTTGCTCTACTTGTCACATCACTCCGTACATATCAAGCTGGAGGCGCCCGAGGAACTCGTCGACAAATACAGGAACAAACCCAAGCCGGTAACGGGTGTGAATAATCCTGTCTATGCGGCAATGGTCGAACACCTGGACACCAATATCGGCCGCATTCTTAAGAAGCTCGATGATCTGGACCTTGCCGAACGCACAATTGTAATCTTCTTCTCGGACAACGGAGGACTGCGTCAGGCCTATGGCGGCTACACCGGCAAAAGGCAGATTGTCTCGACCAATGCACCGCTTCGCGATGAAAAGGGTACTTTGTATGAAGGCGGAGTTCGGGAGCCGTTAATCGTTCGCTGGCCCGGCGTTGTTAAAGCCGGAACCACCTGCAGCGTTCCGGTCACCAGCGTCGATTTCTATCCCACTTTTCTGGAGATTGTTGGCACAGGAGGAGAATCGAACCAGGCTCTCGATGGCGAGAACATCCTGCCGCTGCTAAGACAAACCGGCTCACTCAAACGGGAAGCGATATACTGGCATTACCCCCATTATCATCATTCGAGGCCCGCCGGCGCGATACGAGAGGGAGACTATAAGTTGATAGAGTTCTTTGAGGATGGGCGGATGGAGCTTTACAATCTCAAACGTGATATAGGAGAGAAAAATAATCTTGCCGAAACCATGCCGGAGAAAGCGGCCGACTTGCAGCGGAAGCTGGCAAAGTGGCGCCAATCGGTCCGAGCCAAAATGCCCACTCCGAATCCGGATTATGATCCCGCCAGGGCAAACGAATGGGCTCGCCGGCCGCGAAAGTAACCTCGATTATGAAAGCCTGAATATGACTGAAAGTAATCTTATTAAGAGAAGGCAATTCCTGCAAACAGCAGGATTAGGTACGGCTTCGATTCTGCTTAGCGGCAAAACTGCCGGTGCTGCAAACTCCCCTGTGACGCCTCAGCAGAGATCAAGTTCTGCTAAACCTAACGTGCTTGTAATTATGACCGACCAGCACAGGGCCGATTTGATGACGTGCGCGGGCCGGGATCTTGTCCCCACGCCTAATATCGACCTGATCGCGTCCCGCGGCGTACGGTTTACTAATGCCTATTGCCCGTATCCGGTGTGCGTAGCTTCGCGGATGGCCCTGCTGACCGGACTTTACGCGCACAGCACAGGCGCAATTACAAACCGGGACCGGCTCGATTGGCGCTACCGCACGATAGCGAATCATTTCACCGACAACGGTTATCTGACCGGTTTGATTGGCAAGATGCACTTTCTCGATGCCCACAACCACGGCTTCGAGTATTACATGTCAATCAACGACTGGCTCATGTACCTCGGCCCGAAGGTGCAGCATTACGCCAATGAGATTGCCAACCATCCGCTGGGGGCTCACTTTTTCAAGACTGTGGATGACGGCGGCGCCGGCTTGCCGGACGTCGATGGATTATGGCTCAAAGGCAGTCCATGGGTGGGTAACGTCGAGAAATGGAACTTCGACAATATGGCATCGGCCCTTGAACCTGAGGACCATCTCGATATGTTCCTGGCGCGCGAGGCGGCCAAATTCATTAACCGGTACCGCGAACAGCCGTTTTTTCTGGTTACCAGTTTCATGAAGCCGCACTCGCCGTTCTACCCGCCGAGGCAGTGGGCCGAAATTTATCCGGTCGATAAAATGACGCTTCCAAAGGTCGGCGACATCTATCAATATCCGCCGCACATCCAGCGGCGCATCAAGAATATGGCGTCATTGGGCGAGAAACGCCAGCGGGCCCACCGCGCGGGCTATTTAGGCAATCTTGCGTTTGTCGACACTTGCATCGGCCACGTTTACAAGGCGCTCGAAAAAGAAAAGCTGCTGGACAATACCATTGTCGTTTATACCTCCGATCACGGCGAAATGGAAGGCGACCACGGGCTGTACCAGAAGTTCTGCATGTTCGAGCCCTCGGTGCGGATACCGCTGATTGTTAGCTATCCGAAGCATCTGCCGGAAGACAAGGTGACCGCCGCTCTGACCGAGTATATCGGCCTGTACCCAACGCTGAGCGAGCTGGCAGGGCTTGAAGCGCCGCGAAAGACGACCCTGCTCGATATCCCCGGCGCACCGGAGCGTATGGACGCGGCGAGCTTCGCGAATGTTCTGCGCCACCCGGATATAGAAGGGCCGGCGGCGGCGTTTAGCGAGTTCAACCTGCGGTCCCGGATAAGTGAGTATATGATTCGCACTCGGCGTTATAAATACATCTTCAATCACGGCACGACACACGAGCTGTACGACCACGAGGCGGACCCGGGCGAATTCGTAAACCTTATAAACGATCCGGGCCTCAAAAAAGTCCGAGATCAGTTGCGCGACCGGCTCTTCGCATGGTACGATCCGGAAAAGAATCCCTACCGGCAAAAATAGAAATCCTATATAATCGGCAAAACCTATTAGTGCACAACAAGGAGTTTTTAATAATGTCAGAAAGTTATGATGTTGTAGTTATCGGCAGCGGTCCCGGCGGTTACGCCACCGCTATCAAATGTGCGCAGCGGGGCGCTTCGGTAGCGGTTGCCGAAAAGAGCTTTGTCGGCGGAACCTGCCTGAACTGTGGGTGTGTCCCCTCTAAGACGCTGCTGGCCTCGGCTCACACGCTGCTTATGTTCAAGAACGCTCATTTAATGGGTATCGACGTTGGGGCCCCGACTGCGAACTGGCCGAAAATCCAGGCCAGAAAGGATGCCATAGTTACTGCTTTTCGCAAAGGCGTGACAGGATTGATTCAGGGCAATAAAGTGACAATAAAACAGGGCCGGGCCGTAGTTGCTGCACCGGGCCGAATCAAAATCGAATCCGAAACCGGGCCGACAGAGATTGAGGCTAAAAAAATAATCCTGGCGACGGGTTCGCATCCTATTGAGATTCCGTCGATTCCATTTGACGGCCAGACCGTTATCAGCAGCAAAGAGACCCTAACCTTACAGCAAATACCACAATCGATGGTAATCGTCGGCGGCGGAGTCATCGGCTGTGAAATGGCCTGTGTCTACGCTGCAATGGGAACGAAGGTGACAATCGTCGAGGCGCTCTCGCGATTGATCCCAATGGAGGATCAATGGGTCGGCCGGCTGATCGAGCGCGAATTCAAAAAGCTCGGTATAACTTCGCTGACCGGCCGGAAAGTTACATCTGTCGATAAAAGTTCAAGTCCGGCGAAAGTTGTTCTTGAGGACGGCCAGACAATTGACGCTGAAAAGGTTCTTATTTCGGTGGGCCGGCGTGCCGTCGTCGACAAAGAGACTGTCGAAGCGCTGAACCTGAAGATGAACGGCCCTGCGATAGCCGTTAATCGGAAACTGGAAACGAACGTACCCGGCGTATATGCTATTGGCGATGCCATCGGAACAACATATTTGGCTCATGGAGCCTTTGCTGAGGCGGAAGTTGCAGCGATCAACGCTACGGGCGGCGACCAGCAGATCGCGGATTATTCGCTCATACCGCGGGCGGTCTATACGTTCCCGGAAATCGCATCGGTTGGCAAGAACGAAGAGACTTGTGCTTCCGAAAGGCTCGATGTTTCCGTTGGCAAGTCATTCTTCAGAGCCAACGGCCGAAGCACAGCACATAACGAGGTTGTCGGCGAAATAAGGGTGGTCAGAGACAACTCTACCGACAAAATCATCGGTGTTACGATGGTCGGCGCTATCGTCACCGAGCTGATAGCCGCAGCAAGGGCACTAATCGGCAGCACGGAAAAGATTACGGAAGTCAGCTTCCCGCACCCGACTGTCTCAGAGGTGCTTAAGGAAGCCTCCGAAGATGCTTTCAGCCTGAGCCTGCACAATCCGCCCCGATAAAATCATACAGCCCGCATCTTTGTGTCGCGGGCATCTTGCACGTACGCGTTTAGCCAGGGAAAAGCCATCCCCATCCCAATAAACAACAATTGGGATGAGGCTG
>DQCG01000393.1:0-1652 GCA_003533825.1 Phycisphaerales bacterium | reverse complement strand
TCCCTTGGGGACGCCTTATGGCGCTTGGGGATGGTCGATAATACCAGAGGCCGGCTAAACACGTACTCCTGCCCGCGATTCGAGGGCGGGACGCCCTCGGCACGTTTGGCGGGTTTTTCTTCTTTTTTCCAAAATTATTCGATTTTTTGTAAGTTTTCATCACGATTGAAGTCTAATATTGTAGTCATGGCCGAGATAATTGATGATGAACTTCTTATCGAGCAGTTCCGCCGGGGCGGCGAATCTGCTTTCGAGAGAATTGTCGAGCGGTACTCGGCTGAAGTTGCAGCTTTGGCGAACCGGCTGCTCGGCTGGCCCGGCGAGGTCGAGGATGTTACTCAGGAGATATTCCTCGCCGCGTTTCTCGGCCTGAAAAAATTCCGATGTGAATGCAGCCTCAGAAGCTGGCTCTTTACCATAACAATAAATAAATGCCGCAGCTATCGTTATAAATGGAAGATTAGACATTTGCAGGCCATCCCCATCCCGATAAACGACATCGTGATGAGGCTGCCACACGCTGCCGAAGTGAGCTGCTCACCAATGAATGCAGAGGATTTCCAACGTGTTCGTCTTGCTGTGGCGGCGTTGCCGGCCAGGTACCGTGAGCCGGTTGTGCTGAAGTATTTGCAGGAGCTTGGCACCGACGAAATCAGCCGAATCCTCGGCATATCCAAAAACGCGCTGCATGTGCGATTGAGCCGGGCAAGAAAACGTCTCAAACAGGACCTGGCGGAATTGATTGAGTTATAAATTATGACAGAAGATAAAATAAAAAAACTGCTTCAGGAAGCCGACCGGTTGGCGAGGCGGCCTGACCATGTCCGGGTGAATCTCTCCGCTATTCACCGCCGGGCCAATCGCAATCATTTCATTATTTTAGCTGCCCCTCTTGCCGCAGCCGCTGTGCTCATGGTCGCTCTGAGCATTTTGGCTCTTACGTTTAGGGTCGCAGAGCCGACAGAGGAGCAGAAAAAAATTGCTTTGCTCGAAACCAAGATTAAACAGCTTCAAGTAAGAACCGATGCGGCTCTTGGTTTAATACAGGAAGTGCTCGAAGAAGAGCGAAGACAAAGCCGCCTCGATGAACTCCAGGCCCAGCTCGCAAGCATCCCCGATCCTCTCAAAGAAATTCGGCAGCAGGTTGACAAGACAGCATTTATCCTCGTTTATGAAGCCGACCGTTTGTATAACGAGCTAAACCAGACGGATTCGGCCATTGAGAATTATAACCGGGTCATAAAGCTTTTCCCTGAAAATCGGTGGACGAAAGTCGCCCGGCAGCGATTATCCGAAATAAAAAACAGAAAAATCTAACAAAACAAATTTTAAAGGAGATTCAAAATGGAAACCACAAAACGCATTGTCATTCTGCTGCTTTTGGCCCTCTTAACAACAGGCACAACACAATCAGCAGAAAAACAAGCGGCGGCTCCCTCGAACACTCGCACTGCAAGCTGCCTGATGAAAATAACATGTGATTCGGCCATCCTTCCGCTTAGTTACGAGACTGTTGACTATTTGTTACACAGTTCCGGTGTCGGTGGAAAAGCAGCCCGAGATATACTCAATATTTCACCTGACCAGGCCTATGATTTGTTCACTATCGAATATGCGGAATTTGGTGTTTCTGGCGGCCTCGGCAGCTATGG
>DQCG01000536.1 GCA_003533825.1 Phycisphaerales bacterium | reverse complement strand
GTCAGCTTATGCTGGTCGCAGTAATCAGTAATGGATACCCCCGTAACGAGCTCCATCACAAAATAGGGCCTGCCTGTTTCGGTTGTTCCTGCATCATATACATGTGCAATACTTGGATGATTTAGGAGTGCCAGGGTCTGCCGTTCGCTCTCGAAGCGGGCGATTACCCGTTTACTGTCCATGCCGGGCTTGACAACTTTGAGGGCTACCTGGCGTTTCATGGGCTGCTCTTGCTCGGCCAGGTATACGATCCCCATACCTCCTTCACCCAGGATTTTAAGAAGCTTGTATCGGCCGATCCAGGTTCCCGGTTGTTCCAGTAGTGGTTCTCCGGAGCGGGCCGGCTCGGCAGGTCCGTTAAAAACAGAGTCATCCTTGTCGGTAATCGTAGCGAACAGGTGACCTAACTGTTTCCTGTTGAGGTGAGATATAGGCTTCCTTTTCATGGTTTATCGTAAAAATTAGTATTCCGATGAAAAACACTTTTGTTATCTATATTCTGCTCGGACTAAGCGACCAATACCACTGGTTCATTAAGTAAATACAGGAATTATTTGAAATTTTGCGCTATCTCCGGGAAAAAACGCGCCATTTCCTGTAATTCGTCACTTACCTCATCGGGCGATGTTACTAATTTTCGAATGTGCTTTTCCAAAGTAGACCGGATCCGCCTCTTCGTTGTGATTATCATGTTGGCAAGCTTGTGTCCGTCCGGAATACCATATTTGCCGCAAATTTCTTTCACGGAGGGCGGATCGGTCTGATCCATTATCGGCTGTAAGACCCGCTCTTCGAATACTTTCCAATAAACAGTCTTGCCGTCTCGGTCGCAGGTGTTCTCAACTTCTTCAAAAACCCGCTCCAGCAATGAAGATACCCAGGCGCAATTGAAACTCTCATCCGGAGACATATCTTCGGAGACTGCGGCTAAAGCGTCCGGATCGGCCACATCCAAAGCGATAAGTTTGCCTTTGGGAACGCGTTTGAGAGCAGTCTCTTTTTTGTTCACGTTAATGAGGAACCGGCGTAAAGATGTCAGCAGGAACGACCGAAAGCGTCCTTTTCGGCGATCGGCCTGCTGCAGAAGCTCATTACCGAGCACAATCTCGTGAAAGAAGGCCTGAGTCAGGTCTTTTGCTTCTTCATTTCGGTACCCACGGCGACGCAGATAACAGTATACCGGCTTCCAGTAATCCTTCAGCAATGAACCGATGAGGGCATGGCTGCTGTCGGCTTCGGTGCGTATGCTTTCGATCAGAGACCAATGGGTGGTCAGAAATGTCTGTCCATCCCCGCCAATATCTGTTTGGTCATTATTCTTCACAGTTAGTGCCCTGCGAAATCATGCTTCTGCCCGTTCGATATACAAAAACGGTTGCGAACATTAAGACTCATAGCACCTTCTCTCTCTCGCTTACGACAGTATTATGATACAAATTAAATGCTCGTCCTGCAACAATCTTTTGCCCGGATAGCCCTAAATCGACACTTTTGAAAAAAATATTAAAAAAAGCGAACAGGCGCGCAAATTCAGAACTTATTGCTGTATTTATAGGTGGAAACACGAATTGATAACCGAGTTTCACCAATATTGCAGGACTTTCAACCTATTGTATTGAATGGTTCCTTGATATTAACAACAGTGCGGAAAGGAGACGAAATATGAACATATAACGCGCAATCAGGTCAAAGTGGCAGAACTAAGTCAAAAAAACAAATTCTTAAAATGTATTTATGAATACGAGAAAGTGAGATGACAAGATGAAACGCACAAGCAAATTAATGGTAGTGGTAAGGAGATATGGTATTTTTCTATCAATTCTGGCAGTTCCTTTACTTATTGCGGCAGAGAAAGGTTTCCCGACATGGGAAGATTATAATGCCGAAGCAGATTCAATTGCGGGGGTCTGGATAAGCAGCCAGCAGGGCTCGCCGGAAGACAATGTCTGGATCTAGACTGAAACACTCACACCTCTGGATAACTCGGGCATGAGGTATGCCTATCGGGGATCGGGTCCAAATGGAACGGTTCATGAAGGCATGCTCGGCTTGTCAGGAGTTCGGGTGCCCGGACAGGCGCTGGGTGAGTTCGTGAAGACCGGAGAAAACGAGTATTACTTTACCGTAATTTGTCATGCCGCCGGAGCCATACCGGAAGAAAATTTACATGCTCAGCTCAAATGGGTCTGGTACTGGATCGGAACGGCATCGCTAAGTGAGGAGGGCACATTGGTAAAGGATGGAATGTGGCAGTTCTATAATTCGATAGACGTTTCAGTAGACGATACAGCCCCGGCGATTGCGGACAAAGATGTTGATGACGATGGCTTCCCCGACGAAGGCCTCGTGCCCCTGTTGTGCGGCCCGTGGCCGATGGAATCGAAACGAGTGCAATTGCAGGCTCCGGCCGTAAAAGAAGACGCAGATTTTTACTATTAATCGTAATGACTCAAGACTGAGATAGAAAGGAGAAAGAAAATGAAATATCAAGTAATAGCTCGATACCTCTTAAGTGCTATAGTGTCCATGATGGTCCTTTGTGCCAATGTCTGGGCGGGGCCCTACTTTTCTGATGATTTCAGTGACGGCAATCCCACGGATGGCTCACCGGTAAACTGGCTGCCTACCTGGGGTGTGGACGCCACGGGATACGTCTTGACACCCGAGGGGCTCGAAGTCGCCGGTGCAACGGCGGCCGGCCCGGACGGCACGGCATACATTTATAGTGATGTATCTGTCAGGGTGCAGATCAGCAGGACGTCAAACCATACAAATAGTGACCTGGTATCGGGATTTGCTCTCCGATGGGGTGGAGCAACCGGCGGCTATTGGATAGAGGTCAGATCTCCCAACCGGTTCTGGCTTGGGCACAAGGATCGCTACGTTTTACGCAGCGCGAATCTCCCATTCAATGTAGATGAGCAGGAACTGGTCATCCGCGTGGATGCCATCGGAGATCAAATCGAATGCTGGTGCTGGCCGGCCGGCGAGCCGATGCCTGAGGAACCACAGATCTCAATCGTTGACGATGTAACGCCCGATGGGACGTTCACACTTTATGCGGGGACTCAGGGGGGGCAATCCATTTATCGCTGGGTGGAAGTTGTATCTACGGAGGTACCAGTCGTTGACTTCAACGGTGACGGGAAAGTAGACATCGATGATCTTCTCCGAATCATCGAGCACTGGGGGCAAGATGACCCAATATGTGACATAAAAGGCATAGGGGCCAGCCCTTAAAATATAA
>DQCG01000088.1:10254-17099 GCA_003533825.1 Phycisphaerales bacterium | reverse complement strand
ATGTCTCTGTGAATGATGCCCTTCTGGTGGGCGTGCTGGATAGCGTTGCATACCTGAATAAATAGTCCAAGGCGATCCTTAGTTCTGAGATTGTTTTTGTCGCAATATTCTGTGGTAGAAATACCAGTTACCAGCTCCATAACAAAATAAGGCCGACCTGTCTCGGTGGCCCCGGCATCGAGAACTTTGGCGATATTAGGATGATCCATCATGGCAAGGGCCTGTCGCTCGGCCTCGAACCGGGCTATGACCGATTTGGTATCCATACCCAGTTTGATGATTTTCAAAGCAACTTTCCGGCGAATCGGCTCGGTCTGGTCAGCCATATAAACCACGGCCATGCCGCCTTCTCCGATTTTTTCCAGCAATTTATACCGGCTGATGACCGTGCCGGGACCTTCGCTCAGTTGAGACTCGTCCAGGTTAATATCTACACCAAATCCCGGATTTTCGAGGAAATCAGCCGCTTGATCGTTGGCTTTGAGCAAGGCTTCAATCTGTTTCCTGAGAGTAGCATCGCCCCTACATGCAGCACCCAGATATGCCGAACGCTCCGATCCGGCATCTTTTTCAAGGGCAGCGTGATAAATTTCCTCGATTTCTTTCAGCTTAAATTCCAAAATCAACTCCTTTGTAAATTCCCTCACACTATAGTGCGAAATTCAGGCTTCAGCAGACTCATGAAAAATAAAAAAAGTGGAAGAAAATTAAATAGCCTTCTCAGCCGCTTTTCTTGATACGCTGGAAAAGCCAGGCGCGCGTAAAAGACCAGTGTCGAATCGCTGTAGCACGGGAAATTCCGAGTATTTCCGCCGCCTGATCGATACTTAAGCCCGCAAAATAGCGAAGTTTTACCAAATCGGCTTTCGTTGGGTCCTCGACAGCAAGCTTCGCCAGTGCTTCGTCCAGGGCAATAAGTTCGTCGGGACTTTCTTGGGTAGTTATAGCCGCATTGTCGAGATCGACCCGCTTTTGGTCGCCGCCGTACTTAAGGGTCTTCTTACGACGGGCATTTTCGATGAGAATCCGACGCATGGCTTCGGCCGCGGACATGAAGAAATGATTCCGGCTGTTCCAATTCCGACATTCCGCTTCCACTAAACGGATATAAGCTTCATGGACCAGGGCAGTCGCCTGGAGTGTTTGGCCGGGCTTTTCCTGAGAGAGCTTCTGAGCAGCGAGAAGACGCAGTTCTTCATAGATAAGTGGAAGTAGTTCCTCCGCAGCTCGGGGATCACCCTGTTCAATCGCATTCAAGACTCGTGTAACGTCGGCCATAATCGTTCTATGATCCGGACTTCTCAATAAGGTCACGATATTGTACTGAAAAATAAGTGATGATTCAAATACTATGAAAAATGGGGATTTGACATTTTCACAGGTAAAATGATAGGAAAGGGACTGATTTGCTTAGAATTTTGGTATTGCGGGGGCGGGCGCGGGATGCCCCGCCCTGCATTCAGGCATGTTTAACTGACCCGGCCTTATTTAGTCCAGCCAGGTTCCCAAAGGCACCTGTACTTCTTTTGCCTTCCCGGCTTTTTTGGGTTCATCGAGCGATTGCGGCTCGGCCACTTTGCGGTAGCCCAGCGCCTTTATGACATCGAGCACCTCCGTCCACGTGGGGAAGGGCCTCGTATTTTTCCGCTTATATTCGTCGATGGCCATGAGAAACTCGAACTGCTCATCGGACATTTGCCCTTCTTCAGCGGATTTTCGATCATCGCTCAGCCGTCTGCCCGGCCCGCGCCGTCGATCCAGGCCCAAACGCCTGTCGACTACACTGTCCCTGCGCTCATCGCCCGAGCGTCGCTCTTGAATTTGTTCTTTTCCCATTTTAATACTCATCCTCGAAAAAGTTGCCTTCGAAGTCGCCGTCTTCTTCGTCGTCTAATGCAAAATCATAGAAATCATCGTAAGCGTGCTGCGACTCGATTATTACATGGGCCTCATCGAGAAATTCCTCCGGGACCATTACGGCAATTTCCTTCGAGCCAATCGCATGTTCATCCTGCTCGGCTATGGTAGCGGCGATATCATTAGCTTCCAGAATAGTTTTATATTCCCTGGCCTGCTCCATATCCTCGGCAAAAGCAACAACAACAAATCCTTCCAGCTTAGCCTGTGACTTTTGAGCTTTTTTGGAACGCTTTCCCATTTTAATCCTCCACAACAAACTTTATTCCCAAAATTGTTACGTCTCAGGAATCCTGCTTCGTTTATCCCGGCTTGCCGGGACAGGTTTTTAAGAAACCTCTCACCCGATTATTTTCGTCAAATTGAACCTTATAAATAATTAAAATCATGAACTTGTGAAAAAAAATCTGTCCGTAGATATTAGCTCTCGCAACTAATTTATTACTATCGACCCTCTAACTGTAAAAATTTAACGTTTTCGCATTTTTTTTTATTGCAAATTCTATTGGTTGTTTGTAATAAAGCGTGATGACGTGCCGGGCTTAAGGATGTAGTGCCGGACTATTCCAATATAATCTTGTCAATATGGAGGTTTTTAGAATGGCAAAGAAAAAAGAGTCTTTAATTGTAGCCAGTAAAGTTAAGGCTTACATTAAAAGCAAGAAGATGATGACCTCATCGGATGCGCTCGAAGCTATTAGTGATAAGGTCTATGGCATGCTTGATGACGCCATAGCCCGAACTAAGGCTAACCGCCGCAGCACAGTCAAAGCACAGGATCTATAGTCCTTGTTAGAAGCCCGTTGGTCCTTTTTTTCCGGTCCTTACGGGTAAGTATTATTCTAACATTCTTTGATTAAACATCTTAGCGGTAATTTTGTATTTAAAATAAGCCGTTCCGCTTTTTTCGCGGCGGAACGGCTTGTTTTAGTCCGTGACCGACCTATAAAATACGTTTATCAACATCAAAATTAACGCTTTTTATCAAAAATTTTTCAACTATTTCGGCCAAAATCCCGATTTATATAATAGCTATTGGTATAAATACGATTATTTTCTGGTGGTTAAGGTAAAGACTGGGTGATTTCTTGCCGATGAAGGAGCTTATTGACGGCTTAAGGATTGGCTGTGCAATCAGATAATTTCTGAGCTAAATGTTTAAGTTTTGTAATTCGATAAAATTTCGTGAATTATTATAACGAATGATTATAGGACTATACTTACTGGTGATTATATGAAAGTCTTCATGTTGGGCTGGGAATTCCCTCCGTTTATCAGTGGTGGGCTTGGCACTGCCTGTTACGGTCTTACCCGAGCAATGGACCAGCTTGGCATGGAAGTTACTTTTGTTCTGCCCAAGATGGTCGAGAGTAAATATGCGACTCACGTAAAATTGCTCACCCCGGGTTCGCGGACAACAAGTTCTTCTATTAAGTTCAACGAGCTGAAAAACGTAAAATTTCACACACTCAGCTCTGCATTGCAGCCATATACCACTCCGGATAGTTACGAGCGACGAATCGAAGAGACGTTGCGACTTAAACAGGAAATACACGGCGGCAGCATCAGTTCGGCCAGCCAGTTGATCACATCAAAAGACTACAGCAACGATATGTACTCGGAAGTTTATCGTTATGCTGCTATGGCTGCTGAATTAGCTGAGAACGAGCACTTTGATGTTGTCCATGCCCATGACTGGATGACCTATCCCGCGGGAATTGCCGTGGCGGCTTTCAGTGGAAGACCGCTGGTTGTACACGTACATTCGACAGAATTCGACCGCAGCGGCGAGCATGTGAACCAGATGATCTACGACATCGAGCGGGAGGGTATGCACCGGGCCGACAAAGTCATCACCGTAAGCCATTTCACTCGCAATATTATCATAAGCCGGTATGGAGTCAGCGAGGATAAAGTGGAAGTGGTTTATAACGGCGTCAAGCGTAACGGGGGCTGGTCTTCGGACGAAACCGTCATCGACAAAGATGAGAAGATTGTGCTGTTTTTGGGCCGAATTACAATGCAAAAAGGTCCGGAGTATTTTCTCCAGGCCGCCAAGAAGGTTCTCGATGTTATGGATAACGTCAAGTTCGTGATGGCCGGCTCCGGGGATTTGATGCACCGTTCGATTGAATTGGCGGCAGAGCTCGGTATCGGACAAAAGGTGCTGTTCACGGGCTTTTTGCTCGGCGAAGACGTGCAGAAAATATACAAGATGGCCGACTTATACGTGATGCCTTCGGTGTCGGAACCATTCGGGATTGCACCTCTGGAGGCTCTGGACAACGATGTGCCGGTCATCATCAGCAAGCAAAGTGGTGTATCGGAAGTTCTAATGCACGCTTTGAAGGTTGACTTCTGGGATATAAACGAAATTGCTAACAAGGTTATTGCCGTACTGAAATATCCCCCGCTGCAGATGACTCTTCGAAGCCACGGCAATTTTGAGGTCAGAAGGCTTCGCTGGAAAGACGCGGCGACCAAGTGTGCAAAAATCTACGAGGAGATGCTGGTTCCGGTTTAGGCATCGCATAAAACATAAACCCAAAACGATATCCGGCCGGAGAGAACTGCCGTCCGGCGGATATCAATAAGAGACGATTATGCCTTCTGTATGTTTTTATTTTCAAGTGCATCAGCCAGTGAGATTGAGGCACTACACCGTATTCGATAAAAACGACCAGTATTTCGACGACTATAAAAACGGCTCGATTTGCAGAAAGGTGGCTAACAAATGCTATCTTCCCGCCAACCGGCTGCTTTTAGACGTTATACGACGATTTGAGGGCCGCTTTAAAATAGCCTACAGCGTTACCGGCCTGCTGCTGGAGCAGCTCCAGCGCTATTCGCCGGAAGTAATGAGCACATTCGATGCGCTGGCGGAAACCGGCTGCGTGGAGTTCCTGGCGGAAACGTATTATCACAGTCTCAGTTTCCTGTACTCTCACGACGAATTTGTCGAGCAGATCAACAAGCATATAGAAGCAATCAACTACTTTTTCGGCCAAAGACCGAGGATATTCAGAAATACGGAGCTTATATACAACAATGATCTGGCCGCCCTGATCGAGTCAATGAAGTGCTTCGACGCAATCATTACCGAAGGAGCCGACCACATCCTGGGCTATAGAAGCCCCAATTTTGTCTACCAGCCAAAAGGCTGCAAAAATCTGAAACTCCTGCTGAAAAACTATTCGCTCAGTGATGACATCGCCTTTAGATTCTCCAACCGCGACTGGCCACAGTGGCCCTTGACGGCGGACAAGTTCTCACGATGGGTCAGTAATGTCAACGGCAACGGCAACGTTGTCAATCTGTTCATGGATTACGAGACATTCGGCGAACACCAGTGGGAAGATACCGGAATCTTCGATTTTATGCGGCATCTTCCGGAAGAGATTCTGAGGCACCCGGACAACGACTTCAAAACTCCAAGCGAGGTTATACAATCTTACGGCAGTGCCGACACGGTTGATGTGCCGCATATCATTAGCTGGGCCGATACCGAAAGAGACCTCTCAGCATGGCTTGGAAATGCAATGCAGTCCAATGCGATTCACGAGCTGTACCGGATTGAGAAGAAAATCAAGGATACCAACAACGAGAAAATTCTCGGGGACTGGCGAAAATTGCAGGCGTCGGACCATTTCTATTACATGTGCACAAAATACTTTGCCGACGGCGATGTGCATAAGTATTTTAATCCCTATGACTCGCCGTATGATTCTTATATCAACTTTATGAACGTGCTGGATCATCTGCACAGGCGATGTTCCGGACAGATGCCCGGGGACGAATTTCGTCCCGCACCAGGAAATGGGCCAACCGAGCCTTTACCCGGTTCGGCACCGGACTTTAATAACCTACCTGATTTACAGCCAGTAGAATAGATGCCCTGTTTCGTTGCGTACTCGAATCAATACTGGTTCTCACCCCGCCAGAAACTTCATAATGGGGAGCACAGTATAGAGAGGGCTCGGATTTTACCTTGATAGTGTCGTTTGGAGTAAGATAGTGTTAACATTGCAAAAAGCCGATGAAGCAGCGAGCGTGTCCGTGTCAACCGCCAAAAAAGATATTGATAACCTGCTGACGAAGGAATGGCTATTGACGAATGGGCGCGGCAGCTATGCATCTTCAACGATTGCCGGCTGCAATACCAGGGCCTACCATGGCCTGCTGATCGGCTCGTTAATGCCGCCGGCTTACAGGGTAATGGCATTATCCAATTGCCTGGAGATGGTCATATCCAAATCAGAGGTCTTCAAGCTTTCGACCTTTGAATTTGCGGACAAATTCGCTCCGGCGGGTTTTGGCTTTCTCAGGAAATTCCGCCGGGATATCGGCGCGCATTTCGACTTCGAGCTTGAGAACATGGATCTTACTAAATCCGTGTATCTCCTGCGGGATACCGATACTGCCGCCATCGTGTATAATTTTACCCGCGTCGCCGAGCCGATTGAATTCATATCGCGTCCGTTTGTCGGCTTAAGAAACTTCCATGCGCTGCAAAAATCCTATGCCATGTTATGTTCCAAATGGCTCGGGTCGGATACACTCGGGCTGCTGGTTCGCCACCAGATGCCAAAAAGTTGTGAACTGCGGCTGTGCTGCCCATCCGCCCATTTCGAGAAGGACCCGCATTGGTGGTTCAATTTCACATATCGTCATGACAGGGAAAGGGGCCAGGGTTTCACGGAAGATTTATGGACACCCGGCTTTTTCAAGTGCCGAATCGACGCTCCGGCAAAGATTGTCCTCTGGGCAAACCTCAGCCCGCCCAGAGCCGGTCATAAGCCCCGGCCCATGACAAATATGGATATTGATACGGTCTGTAAAGATTTGCAGAAACATCGGAAAAATCTGATACAGCAGGCGAAAAAGGCGAAAAATGATTTCCGGCCGCCTATTTCCAATGGTCAATCCAA
>DQCG01000088.1:0-10146 GCA_003533825.1 Phycisphaerales bacterium | reverse complement strand
GACTGGGGCAGGGATGCGTTTATATCACTGCCGGGCCTGCTGCTGGTAACCGGCAGGTTTGAGGAGGCGAAATCGGTCCTGACAACGTTCGCCGCAGTGGCCGATGAGGGGATGATTCCGAATCGTTTCGATGACTACAGCGATTCTACCCACTTTAACAGTGTCGACGCCTCTCTATGGTTTATCAACGCCGCCTTCCAATACCTGCGAGCCACCGACGATTCCAAGACCTTCGAGCAGGAGCTAATGCCGACAATCCGCTTGATTATCGATTCTTACCGGAAGGGCACGAGATTCGGTATTCATGCCGACGCCGACGGACTTATCACGGCGGGCGATGAACAAACTCAGCTCACCTGGATGGACGCCAAGTATGATGACATCGCTTTCACGCCCAGATATGGAAAAGCGGTCGAGGTAAACGCGCTGTGGTACAATTGTCTGTGCCTGGCGGCTCAATTCTATGCCGGCCGGGATATGGAAAACGCCGGGCGTTACGAATCTATGGCCGAGAAGGTTCGCAAAAGCTTTTCTGAATTGTTCTGGAACGAATCTAAAGGTTACCTGAACGACTGTATTTTGCCGGATGGCTCAGTCGATGACAGCCTTCGACCAAACCAGATATTCGCGGTTTCACTGAATTTCTCGCCGTTATCAGAAAAACAGCAGGCTTCGGTTGCAGAGGTGGTGCAAAAGCATTTATTAACGCCCTATGGCCTGCGAACGCTGAGTCCGGATTCGCCGAACTACAAATCCGAGTATACCGGGCCGCCGCAACAACGCGATGAGGCCTACCATCAGGGCACAGTATGGCCGTATCTTATCGGACATTTTGTAGAGGCGTATTTGAAGGTCAATGAATCCAGCCCCGCAAGCAAAATTCAAGCCGCCCAATTCATTGAACCTTTGCTTGGGCATCTAACCGAAGACGGCTGCCTCGGAAGTATCTCGGAAATATTCGACGGCGATGCCCCTCACAAGCCCAAAGGCTGCTTTGCCCAGGCATGGAGCATCGCAGAATTGATAAGAGCGTATCAGTTGATAAGCAGCTAATTGTTAAAGAACCACGAATCAAATTACCTTCTGACGCAATTCGTGTGCGCCAGCACACCAGCCATTAAAACCTGTCAATGTCAAAATGGAAGAAAAACAAGTTGTGGCAACATAGCTTATGTTGCTAAAATGAGCAACCAAAGCAAATAACGCTTTTGTCATAGGGAGTCGTTATGAAAGAAAGAAGCACTTCGTTCTTAACCTCGGTTTTGGTTTTCATTATGTTAATCTCAATGCTCAAAACTAATGTTTTATTGGGAGCAGATCTCGCCGCCGATGAGAATTCCTCCAGGCTCTATTTCAGCGAAAGTTTTGATGACGCCAATCTGGCCAGTCGAGGATGGTACGACGGCAACAAATTCAAGATTTCTGAGAAAGATGCCCACGCAGGCAAAGGTTGTATCGAGTACCGCTGGAAGAAGAACAGTACCAGCCCCATAACCTCCGCAGGTATTCGGCGGCTCATTGAGCCTACCGAGGTGGTGTACCTTCGCTTCTACATCAAGCTGTCAGATGGCTGGAGTTGGAGTGGCCGGCCTTACCATCCTCATATGATGCACTTTTTGACCACTGAAAACAGCAAGTACCACGGCCCGGCCGCCAGCCATCTTACCCTTTACATCGAGCCGGTCAACGGGAAGCTGCGCCTTGCGGCCACGGACATTCAGAATAAGGATGCGCCTCACGGGCTGACACAGGGCCCTCTCAGAGGCGGCTATAACGGCAAATTCTACGACAGTGAGGAGGTGCTCTTCAACAACGCCAAATGGCACTGTGTCGAAGCGATGTTCAAGCTCAACAGCCTGGATATGAAGAACGACAAGCCGAACAATGATGGCCGGCTTCGAGGCTGGTTCGACGGCAAACTGGTTGTCGAGCACAATGATGTTGTCTTCCGCTCAACCGACTTCCCTGAGATGAAGTTCAACCAATTCCTACTGACGCCGTACTTCGGCCCGGGACTGCTTCCTCACGAACAGACGCTCTGGATAGATGAGTTGGCTGTAGCCGGCAACATGGAGCCGACTGTGCCGCTGGCGTCTGAATACCCGGGACTGCCTGATACGGTGATCTTCCTCGATAACCGCCCCGGCGTTGTCAATCGCTCGACCACCTATGACCCCGAGACGCGGTCCTGCGGCCAGGGTAGGTACAGGGTTTTCACCGAGTTGGACCAGGCTGCCCGCGCCCTCTCAGTCGCCGATGCCCTGTATATCCGCGGCGGCAGCTACTCCCGCGCCTCGGTAGGCAAATACATCGTCGTGCACGGCAACAAGGTCAACTACTGGACTGGCGCCCTCGACATAACTGCCAGCGGGACTCCCCAGAAGCGAAAACTGGTAAGGGCCTACAAAGATGAGTTGGTGGTCATTCAGGCTAAGCCGGGGGTCAGCCGCTATAATCCCGACCCGAGTGATACGACGTTCAAGAATTCGTCTCACTACTACCCACATCCCGCTATCAGCATTGGCGGGGCGTATGTGGATGTGGCGGGCTTTAAGACCTATGGCCAAGTGGTAATCAGGGGGCATGACATTACGCTCCAGGGCTGTGACCTCGGGGGAGGTGGGCCGCATATGAACCAGGGTCAGGTCATCGCATTGAACGGCACCGGAGGAGCTGCTGTCTACAACGTCGTGATCCAAAACAACAAGATACACCACAGTTGCTGGGGGGAGAGCACTGGAAACGGGGCGGCTCTTATGTGTTACGACTCGAGCTTCATCGTTGAGAACAACGAGTTTTATGACAACTACGGTCCTGATACATCCACAAAGGACACGGGTGGCCAACAAGGCAGAAACATCATAATCCGCTACAACTTCTTTGGCCCAACATCTATCAATCCCAACGGCAACACCGGTGTAGGCGGCCACAATCAAGATGCGGATGTGGACCACATATATATCCACCACAATGTATTCTACAGCAAAAGCACTGGTATCTCCTTTCGCAGTCCCGCCCGCCTGCGAACAGTCGCTTACAACAATACCTTCGTGAACTGTGGCTACAGGAGGGGAAAAACGGGGGATATCGGCGATTGGCAGAACCCCGTAATCAACGTATATAACAACCTTTATTACCACTCAAAGCCGAGCCAGACTTTCTATGATATCCAGACGGAGCCGTGGAGCAATCTGAACTCGGATTACAACCTCTTCTTTTCAACAACCGGTGATACGCAATGGCGAAACCTCTACCGCAACAGAGGCAATACGCTCGCAACTTGGCAGCAATACTCCGACAAGGACAAGAACTCCGTGTGGAAAGACCCTGTATTCGTCAACCCGGTGGGATCGAACCTCGATGACTTCAAGCGCAAAGGCGATCCGAAAAAGATCAAGGACGTTGCCGGCAGCAAGTATGGTCCGGTGTGTGGGGCTTATGTTGCTGGGGACGAGATCATCGGATTGATTCCGAAGAAGTGACCGTGAAAGAGGGAGAAAGACCGAATTGCGTAACCATTCGGCGCCTTGATGGTCGGTTCCGTTTTTCAACACTTTAATTCTTCTCGAATCAGGCAGCCGTCGCAGGGGCAGAAGGCGCGAAGGTTCTCTTCAGGCGTTGCCGGCGGAACTTCACAGCCCGGCATTAAAATGAATTTTTCCGGCACGGCATTAAGACACTCTCTGGCCGCATGGGCGACTTCCTCCGGAGTACCTTCGAATAGAACACCCGCAGGATTGAAATTACCGCATAGCGTCACGTCAGGCCCAGTCAGCTCACGTGCCCTGGCAAGCGAAACCAGCCAGTCCACGTCAATGATATCGGCACCACTGTCAGGCATGAATTGCACAATGTTTGATATGTTGCCGCAGATGTGTAGTTTCACGGTGCCGCCGGCTTCGTGAATAGCCTCAATCAGCTTTTTCTCCAGATGTAGAACAAGCTCGGCATACATATCCGGTGTAATCAGGCTCGCTGCCGCGTCGCCTACCCCTATCATGTCCGCGCCGGCTTTGACTTGAGCGACGGCAAAGGCAATTGCATTATCGACTATTACTTCGCCTGCTTTGACAAATATTTCCGGCTCGTCAATCAGGTCCAGCATGGCGTTTTCCACCCCCCTCAGATCTCCGTATTCGGCCATGGGTCCTTCCACCCAGCCTAAGACGCTGTGAGTCTCTCCTACCTCGGTAGCCATTTTCCGCACGCTGTCGATCCGTTGTTTTGTCCGTTCACCGTTCTCGATGTCGAAACGTTTGACGCGTGATATTTCGCTGCGTGTTTTTATGAACGCTTCTTTCGGCCTTCCTACTCCCTCGGCAGGATATTCGAATTCCATTCCATATGCAGAAGCCTCTCGCCACGGATCGCTTATCGCACTGATCTGGTCGATATTAAAGGCCCGTGTTACTGCAAGCTGCGCTTCGACCAATACATTGCCATCGAGGTAATAATCCCTGTAGGTATGCCCGATAAAATGAGAGGCCCATGCCATAAAAATTGGAGTAACCGCCGGACGGTCATAAGAATCACCCTTGAGAATCGCGTAAATTCGTTCTTTCGGAGTCATAAACCACCTTATATAAATCAAAAATAAAATATTAAAATAGCGGAATTGCCGCATTGCGGCAACGACTTCTTCAATTTTGATTTTTAATCTTTGATATTTGAATTTATCAAGGCCAGCAGCGAGGCCTCTACCTGTTCAAATATCGGCAATTTCAGGTTCTTTTCGACATTTGATTTTCTCGACCATCGAGGCGAAATCATAAGTACATAATCGAAGCCGGCCGGTATTTGATGCTGGTTCTGCCGGAATGCCTCCCGCAGCAAGCGTTTGAGCCGATTGCGGACGACGGCATTGCCGCTGGATTTCCCGATGGAAACACCCAGCCGACAATAGCCGCAATCATTTTCCGCCATGTAGAGTATCAGCAGGCCGTTGCTCGAACGCCTGCTTCGGGACAGGACGGCTTTGAATTGCTCGTTACTGACAAGCCTCTTCTTTTTCGGAAACGAAAACCGCTTCATCGTATACTCTATTGCACTTTATTTTACTAACTCAAATTGACCATTTTTGGGTCGAATGCTATAGTAAATCGTTCAATGATAATAACATAGCACAATCTGTCATTCCCGCACCTGCTTTCGCAGGTGTAAACTTGTCCCCGCAAAAGCGGGGAGCGCGAATCCAATAAAACCTTTAAGTTCCTGGATCCCTGCTTTGTACGTGTTTAGCCGGCCTCTGGTATTCGCAACCATCCCCAAGCTGCGCTTGAGGCTGCCACACGTTTTCCATCAATTACATTGGGTGGCAGCCTCATCCCGATTGTCGTTTATCGGGATGGGGATGGCTTTCCCCTGGCTAAACACGTACCCTGCTTTCGCAGGGATGACAGCGCTAATCGGTCAGTTTGAGTTAATAAGTTACGAGTTTACGACGTTACCGTATTCCATCCGCCATTTTGCGTCTGTGCAAAACTTCGGCACCGACTTTGCGGAGCACTTTGTGATAATCCAAAGTGCCGACAAGCTTATCGCCGTCGCCTACTACCGGCATATTTTCCAGATCATAGCGTCTCATCTGTTCCATTATCTCTTCCAGGGGCTGATCCGGCGTTGTTTTATCCCGCACAGGCCCGGCAACGTCACAGGCCAGCAGCCAGCCGGCGACATCCTGATTCGCAAACATCTCCTTAATCGCTGCGATAGTGATTATCCCGGTAATCCGGGATTGATCGTCAATAACCGGATAATACACACTTTCGGAGGTGCTGAAAACCTCGAGTATCTGGTGCAGCGGCAAATTCTGCGCGATGCTTGTCGGCTCGGCATCCATGACATCCTTGACCGTGTATGTCCTGATCAAATCCTCTTCGGTCACATTCAGCCCGACCTCGCCCGCTTTTTGAACGCCCACTTTGACGAGCATCGGCCCGAATATTTCCATGATAAAAGTCGCCGTCATCACTACCATAATCACGACATGAGCGAGAGGAGCATACTTTTCGGGGAAAAGCTGGGCCGCCAAAATAGCAAGTCCAATGGCCACGCCGGCCTGGGGTAACAAACAAATTCCCAGATATTTCCGAACGACGGCGGGCGCGCCCGAATGCCGGGCGCCGAACCATGACCCCGCCATTTTGCCGGCCACCCTGCATAGAACGTATACCGCAATCATGACGATCATCCAGAAACCGATTCTGCCGAACTCCATGTGCGCTCCGGCCAATACGAAAAACGAGATGTAAATCGGCGGGGAAAATTTCCCGACGAGCTTAAACATCCCCTTGCTCTGGCGCGGCATCAAGTTGGCAATCGTGATGCCCAGGGTCATCGCCGGAAGAATCGGGTCGATCTTCGGTATCATCGAGATTCCTACAACAAGCAACAGGCAGCTAAGAGCAAATTCCAGAATTTTGTCGTCGGCCCTGACAAATTTCAAAAGATAGAAAAGCAGCACACCCGCCAGGAATCCCAGGAAGATGGCGCCGACAATTTCACCCAGCAGCAGCAGCGTGGCATTCAGAACAGATTCATGCCCCGTGCCCATCAGGGCCTTTGCGCCCGTCGCGGCACCACGGTAAAGCAGCAGCGCCAGGGCATCGTCAAGCGCCACGATTGCCAGCACAGCAGCGGTCAACGGCCCCCTCGTCTTGTATTCCCACAACACGTTTACGGTTGCCGCGGGCGCCGTCGCCGAAGCAATCGCCCCGAGAACCAATCCCATTGCAACCGATGCATATATTCGGTCCAGATCGCCGATCCCTTCGATGACGGCCGGTAATGCCAGCCACGTCGTCAGCGAACCGCCGATAACTACAAGCAAAAAAGCCCCTAATCCCTGTGAGAACAGAATGGCAAAGAACTGTTTGCCGTACTTCTTGAATACATCCCCCCGAAGCTCCGAGCCTATCATAAAACCGATTACACCCAGAGCAAACATCGTGAAGGGCTCAAGTTTTTCGATGGTCTGTGAAGTGATGATACCGAGCATATCCCCCAACAGTATGCCGACAACGATGCACCCTACAACCTGGGGAATATGGAGCTTCTGGAACAAACGAGAGCCGAATGCCCCGCCCAGGATAATCAGCCCGAAAAGCAAAGCCGGATTCAAGTGACTGAGAGGCCCGGTATTCGCATCGATCAAAGCAATCATGTCTATTTCGCCTCCACATCGGGAATTTCACCGGCCTTTTTAAGCGCGACTTTCGTCATAATCGGTCCAACGATTTCAAAGAAGATGCAGGTCGCGGTAATCGTGGCCAGGACCGAAGAACCGATTGCCAGGGCGTGCGGCGCATCGTACCTGGCGTCGATCAGTGTAAATTCATGCTTGACGATCAGCGACAGCCCGATTGCCACGCCGGCCTGTGAGAGAATCCCCAGCCCGACATATTTTTTCACCTTGTCTTCCACGTGACCGAATACGGCCCCGAGGCGGGCCCCGCCGATCAGTCCCACCGAGCGCCCGAGCACGTAAACTATCCCGATAACTCCGAGTGCCGGCAGGGCCGACAACTGCAGGTGCGCACCGGCCAGGCAGAAAAACAACACGAACAGCAGCGGCATCACCTCCAGCAGCGGGGCCGTCACGCGGTGCAGCAGCGATTCGTGCCGGGCGTTGGCCAGGACGAAACCGACCACCATATTGGTCAAAATAAGCGACAAATGCCATCGTATAGACAGGCCGGTACAAATAAGAATCACGCCGAAAACAACAATCAGAATATCCCTTGCGCTCTTCAGCCGGCGCACCAGGCGGTAGAACAACAATCCGGCTATCCCGCCGACGACAAAACTCAAGCCGATTTCCTTCAACGGAGCCAGCAGGGCCCCGAGAATCCCTTCGGCCGCACCTGAAGCCTCCGTTATCAAAAGGTTCTTTGCCAGGGCGGCGGCAAAACCGAAAATGATAATCGCAAGCCCGTCATCGAATCCGACCACGGCGTAGAGCGTCTTGGTCAAGCTGCCCTTAGCCCGGCACTCATGAATGACCGCAACGGTCCCCGCCGGGGCGCTGGCCGGAGCCATCGATCCGAAAATCAACGCCAGCGGTAAATCACGGGTCAACGCATAGACGGCAAGAAACACAACAATAAAAGCGCCGAATGATTCGGCTAAAATTATGGAGATTACCCCCCCGCCGAGACGCTTCATCGAGGACATATTCAGCTCCGAACCGATGCTGAATGCCACGAATCCCAGGGCAATCTCCGTAATGAACGAAAGCCGCTGCATCGAAGCTTCGTCAAAAAGATGCATGACCGAAGGCCCGAGGATGACACCGACGAGCATATAGCCGATCAACGACGGCAGCTTAGCCAGTCGTGCAGTTCGGCCGACGTAAAACGCAACAATCGTCGCCGCCCCTATGAGTGTCAGCCCGGAGATATGAAGGGGCCCCCATTTTGCAAGCAGTCCGCAAAATGGGAATCCAGGAAAAGACCAATCGGTTGTTATCGCAAGAACTGCCATCTTTATTGCATCTGCCCTCATGTGCTCAACGAGCCGGCCACATAATTAACTTCCTGTACGGTTGCCATCACACCGGTGCCTTTACCAAGGTCACCGGCAACGCTCTCGATTCGACGCAGAGCCTCGTTGGTTAGTTTCTTGTCAACAACGGCGATTATTATCCTGCCGAAATTGGAAGGCTCATCGGACCAGAAACTCGCAAAAAGAGGCAATTTCGAAAGATATACTCCCGCATTCTCGGCCCCGACTACAACCAGAGAGCTGGTTTCGATACCGGTCAGGATCTGCAGAATGTCCCTGAACATATCTTCGCTTTGTATGAAGACATGAATCAGATTTTTTACGGCCGGCTGCCTGTCGCTTATTTCCACGTCCGGACCCCGCAGAAAATTTTCGCACACGCCCTCGGGCGTTTGCTCTGCCAGAATCTGCTCAATCGCTTTCGGCGCCAACAGCCTCTGTGAAATAACCGAGAGCAGCCTTAAGTGCTTGTTGGATTCCACTTCGGGAGCAATAATAAAAACGATGAGCCTGACCTTCTCGCCGTCCAGTGCGTCGAAGTCGACGCCCGAAGGAACCGTCACGATCCCCACGACGAAATCCTTTGCGGATTTCAGCCGGCAGTGGGGAATCGCAATCCCCTTTCCGACGCCGGTCGAGCCAAGCGATTCACGCGCCTGAAGCCCAACCAGAATCTCCCGCTCGTTAAGGTTCTCAAGAATACTGCTTTTTTTAGCAAGGCCGGCAACCTGCCGAAGCACCTCGGCCTTGTCGCCAAGTTTGGCATTGATGGCGACGCATTCTTTATGCAAAACATCAGCCAGTTTCATAATCGGTATTCCCCATATTTTCTTTTTAGTTCTGATTTGGCATTATCATGCAGAACATTCGTTTATTCCAGCATCCGCAGCCGGACGTGAGGCTTAATCCGGCTCAACTGTGTCCATGACTGTACATACCATCGGCTTCTTTCTGCCTGGCCAGCACTTCAGCAGCAAGGCGTCTGTGGGCCGATCTGACACTTAATATCCCGACGTATTTCCCGGTATCGTCCGGAGCGACGGCCGGCAGGAATTCGACATCCATCTCCTTTGCTTTCTCAAGAGCTTCGGAAAGCGGCATCTGCGGCACGGCTTTTTCAATCACCGGCTCGGCAATATCCAGAGCGACCAGCCAGTCATTCAACTCCTGAGTGGCGAAAGTATTCATGATGCCGTCTAATGTTATGATGCCTGTGAGCTTGCCGGTACTATCGATGACGGGATAGCAGTAGGAATTTGTATTGGCGACCACTTTTATAAGCTCGTTCAGGGATAGACCGGCGGATATGGCCGGAACCTTATCGTCCAAAACATCCTCTACCTTATATGACATTATCAGGTCTTCTTCGGTAATATTCAGCCCCACTTCGCCGGCCTTCTTCGCACCTATTTTCACAAACACCGGGCCGGCGAGCTGAAGAACAAACACACCGGCGATGATGACCGAGAGCATCGTATCTCTGATTTCGCCATCGAACCGGCTGGTTGCCATTAGCAGCAACGCGATGGCGATTGTACCCTGCTGATACAGGCAGAATCCCAGATATTTCCTGATTGTAGGCACCGACCTGGATCGTACCGCCCCACACCATGCTCCGCTGGTCTTTCCGACAACACTGCCAAT
>DQCG01000296.1:1785-3763 GCA_003533825.1 Phycisphaerales bacterium | reverse complement strand
CGTCAAGCCGGAGCTGGTCCGCGGAGCTGCCGCCAACTCGAAAGTCAACATAGGCCTGATAGGCTGCGGCGGCAGGGGGACATGGATCGCCGAATTGTTCAAGCAGCACGGCGGATACAATGTCGTGGCCGTGGCGGATTACTTCCAGGACAGAATCGATAAAGCTGGCGAAAAACTGGGTGTAGCGGCGGCAAATCGTTATCCCGGCCTGTCGGGCTACAAAAAGCTGCTTGAGAAGGTGGACGCCGTGGCCATTGAGAGCCCGCCGTACTTTCATCCCGAGCAGGCCGCGATGGCGGTGGATGCCGGATGTCACACCTATGTCGCAAAGCCGATTGCCGTGGACGTGCCCGGATGTCACAGCATCGGTGACAGCGGCAGAAGAGCCGCGAGAAACAAACGCTGCTTCCTCGTGGATTTCCAGACACGGGCCGACCCGTTCTACATAGAGGCGCTCAAACGTCTGCGCGACGGGGCGCTGGGCGAGATCGTTTTCGGCGAGGCGATCTACCATGCGAATTGCCCGTTCAGACGGATGTACGATGCGTGGAAGAGCGATCCGAAGGGCTCCGAGAACCGCCTGCGGGCGTGGGGACTTGACCGCATCATCTCCGGTGACATTATTACCGAGCAGAACATCCACACGCTGGACGTGATGAACTGGATAATGGACGAAGATCCGGTTTACGCCGTCGGGACATGCGGGCGGACGGTTCGTCCGGTCGGGACCTGCAACGACCACTTTGCGCTTCTGTTCGAGTACCCCAACAAAATCGGCATAACGTTCAGCTCGCGTCAGATGGAAGGTCACGGCACGCAGCCCGAAGGCATCCGGAACCGTATGTTCGGCTCTAAAGGCATACTGGAAACCGAATACGGCGGCCAGGTAATCATTCGCGGCGAGAACTTCTATCGCGGCGGCAAAAGCCCCGGCATATACAAGGACGGTGCCATAGCCAATATCGCCACGTTCCATAAGAGTATTCTCGAAGGCGATTACGCCAATCCGACCGTCGCGCCGAGCGTCCGGAGCAACCTGATTACAATCCTCGGCCGGACCGCCGCCTATACCGGAAGAAAAGTAAGATGGAGACAGCTTGTCAAAAGCACGGAAAAACTCGATGCCAATCTTAAGGGCCTGAAGTCATAAGTTAATCGGAGCCTTAAGGTTATTTTTTGGAGATATGGAAATGAAACGTTTACAAATTACTCGCCGCCAGATGATGGCGGGGGCCGCCCGCGCGGCTGCCGGGCTTGCAGTGACATGCTCCTGCGCTCCTCTGGCCGAGCAGGAGCAGGCAAAAGCTCCCGCCGGTTTCAAGCTGGGCGTTTGTGACTGGACGATAGGAAAAACCGCGAATCCCGGCTCGCTTGAGATGGCAAAGCGGATAGGACTGGACGGCGTACAGGTTGATTTCGGCAGGGGGGACAACAGCCTGCCGTTGTTCGACGAGGAATTGCAGGATAATTTTCTCGACGAAGCACGCAGGCAAAAGATGCAGATTGCCTCGCTGGCAATGGGCGTCCTCAACAACGTCCCGTACAAGAGTGACATGCGAGCCGAGCGATGGGTGCGTCAGGCTATCAACGTGGCCGAGACGATGGAAGTCAAGGTTATCCTGCTGGCCTTTTTCGGCGAAGGCGACCTGAAAGAAGACGAGCAGGGCGTTAACATGGTCGTCCAGCGGCTCAGGCGGGTCGCTCCCGATGCGGAAATGGCCGGCGTCACACTCGGTATCGAATCCTGGCTGAGCGCCGAGCAGCACGTAGACATCATCGAGAGGGTCGGCTCTAACGCCGTAAAGGTGTACTACGATGTGGGCAACTCGCATAAGGCGGGCTATGATATCTACAAGGAAATCCGCCAGCTCGGCCCGCTCATCTGCGAGTTTCACGCCAAGGACTACGACGACCTGTACGGCAAAGGCTCGATCGACTTCAAGGAGGTCCGCCTGGCGATGGACGATATAGGTTATCG
>DQCG01000296.1:1177-1738 GCA_003533825.1 Phycisphaerales bacterium | reverse complement strand
GTACGACGCCGAGTACCTGCGGGGCATTTTCCCGAAAAAGGTATAAAAAACGATGAAAGGACCTGATATGAAATCGCATAGCTATTTCCCCATTTTAGCTGTATTAGTTCTCGCTGCAGTACAGCTCGCCTCCGGAACTCCGCTGGACGATTATATCGCAAAACCCGACGAAAGCTATACTTATAGCATTATTAAGACCGCTAAAGGACTTGGTTATACCGCTTATATTCTGGAGATGACCTCGCAGTCCTGGCGAAGAAAGGACGAGGTCGACCGCCCGCTCTGGAAGCACTGGCTGACAATCGTCAGGCCCGCTAATGCCGCCGGCGACAAAGCACTGCTCTGGATTAACGGCGGCAGCAACAAACGCTCAGCGCCCGATTCGGCCGACAAAATGCTGGTCGGAATCGCCCTCAGCGCCGGCTCGGTCGTCGCCGATCTGAAAATGGTGCCGAACCAGCCGCTTATGTTCCCGGACGGCGGCAGGCCACGCTCGGAAGACGGCATCATTGCTTATACTTTCAGCAAGTGTGTTGCTACCGGCGACAAATCATGGCCGCT
>DQCG01000296.1:0-1080 GCA_003533825.1 Phycisphaerales bacterium | reverse complement strand
AAGCGGGGCTGGACGACCTGGCTGACCGCCGCGGTCGATAAGCGGGTGGTCGCCATTGCCCCTGCCGTCATCGACGTGCTGAACATGGATGAGCAGATGAAGCACCATTTTGCCGCTTACGGCTTCCATTCCGACGCTATCGCCGATTACGGCGAAATGAAGGTCTTCGAGCAGCTCGACACGCCGGAAGGACAGGAGCTGGTAAAAATCGTAGATCCTTACGAGTACCGCGACCGCTACGCGAATATACCAAAGTGCCTCATAAATTCGAGCGGCGACCAGTTCTTCCTGCCGGACTCGGCACAATTCTACTTCCACAACCTGCCGGGCGAGAAATACCTGCGGTACGTCCCGAATACCGACCACGGCCTCGGTGGCTCGGATGCCATCCAGAGCCTTTTGGGTTTCTATATCTCCATCCTGAAAAACGCACCCCGGCCGAAATTCTCATGGTCGGTCAAGGACGACGGCTCGATCGAGGTCAATACGACCACGACTCCGAAAGAGGTCAAACTCTGGCAGGCAACGAATCCCAAAGCGAGGGATTTCCGGCTTGAAATTATCGGGCCGGCCTGGAAAAGCATAGACCTTGGCGCCCGCGGAGCCGGGACTTATGTAGCGAAGATTGCCGAGCCGGACGAAGGCTGGACCGCATTTTTCGTTGAGCTGACTTTCGACAGCGGCGGCCCGATTCCATACAAATTCACAACCGAGGTCCACGTCGTCCCGGATACGCTGCCGTTTGCCGATAAGCTCTGATTCGAGTGAAAGAGATACATAAGTTTTGTCCGTGTAAATACGGGTAAATATATTGACACAAAATATATTTACCTATATTGCCTATTTGTCACATTCGGCTTATACACATTATAATCAATCCTCGTGCAGAAATTGTCATTCTGAACGAAGCGCAGCCTTTAGCCCTGAGCGAAGTCGAAGGGGCAGTGAAGAATCTATAACGCTTATTCACATCCCAGATCCTTCGCATTGCTCAGGATGACAAATCATCGGATGCCTTCAAATTTGCTATAATGCGTATTATTTTGGATTTTTACGGCCAAAGGCCGGGAATTGGCTTTG
>DQCG01000396.1 GCA_003533825.1 Phycisphaerales bacterium | reverse complement strand
TCCTGATACTTCAGGAGGTGGGGGGGCCTTTTCTGCCTCCCGGCCGAAAAGGCAAGTAAAAAGGTAAAAGGTAAAACAAAAAATTGTCATTCTGAGTGAAACGCAGTGAAGCGAAGAATCTCAATGCCTCAGTAAGATAATTAACTGAAACGTTGGTCAACACCGCAAGCGTTGAGATGCTTCGTCTTCGACTCAGCATGACAAATTCACTAATTTACTAATTCATACAAACGGCGGGGGAGAAAATTCAGATTGTTATCAATATTCCGACCTGGATTGAACGGTTGCTGGTTCTTCCGGTTCTTTTGTATCGGCGTATTCGCTACGGCTATGCCTTCAGGCGAATACCGCTGACGCGGGGCAAAATCCGACGGAAAATCGGCGAAAAGCAATATTTTTTCATCAGGAGTGACATAGGGTTGTCACTGGCAGAAAAAAATATTTGCATGCTGCGAGGAAACTGTTATATTTACGAGATTGAATATCATTGTTTCTTAAGAAAGTCTAAAAGTTCGGAGTACTGAAGAAACCGCGGTACTCTGTTCGAAATGGGTGGGTTTCCCAACACGCAGTCGTTATTGCCGGGGGGCTTGGTAAATGATCGACGGAAAATTTGGCCGGCACGCAGAGAATCCCCTTATCTGGGAATTCCTCAGGGATAATTGCAGCGAATTCGCGAAAGATGTCAAAGTCTTTTCAGAAGAAATTCTCGCTAACGTACCCGCAGAAAGCAAGCCATTTGTAATAAGTATGGGCCTGACTTTCTACAGCACGCCTATTGTGAGTTTAGTTCCCGACTTTCCCTGGGAGCCAATCGAACAAGCGATAACAAACAGCGTCCGGGAGATTTTCTGCATAGAAGACAACAAACGAGACCGGCCTCTGAAAGCTGCTCCGGACCTCTATAACGAATCCGGCGGACAAACCGAGCTCATCGAGCAGGCAATCCTGGCGTCCTTTGTTTCGATCAGCACATCCGCTGGGGCAACGGTTGGGGCGATTCTTGTCGGAGGTATTGCCAACCTTCTGGGCAAGTATGTCGCGCTGACCATCGCGGCGATACTTGATGAGACGGTCCGGGGAGATTTGCCGCCGGTATTGCAAATTCAGCCTGCCCCCTCCGCCGACCCAAAACCAACAAGTTAATCCGAAAATCGAATATTCAATAGTCAATCAAAAGAGCCACAAAGCCGGCGTTTTCTGTGACTGAAACAGGATGGCTTCACTTATACTTCGCACTGCTTATGATCAGGGTGTTATATCCTGGATGAAGCGACCGGTCGCGGCATCGAAGACGCGTATCACTACGATGATGCCGGGCCGGTCCTGGTCATAAACCCGGACGTGGACTTTCTTCTTTTCCTTAAAAGGCCGGCTCAGTAACCACGCTCCCGGCGGCACGCGACCAGCCAGCTCTGCGCAGTCACCCGGTGGCGGTTGCTGGCCCGGCGGCCGGCCGGGGAACCAAATCCGGCATGACCCGGGCGGCGGCAGGTGCCCCTTCGGTATATGCAGGGCCGCGGGGAAAAGCCCTTTGGGATGGTACGCGACAGTGGTGCCCTCCGAACCGGGCGGTGCCGGCGGTGGATCGTCCGGCGGCATCGGTAGCGGAATTCTTCCCGTGACGGTTACTGATTCGCAGCCGCACAGAATAAAAACCAGCCCCGCCATTATTACCCATTTGTACATGATTCTCTCCTGCTTTCGTTTTTCCGAATATAATAATATCCGTGGGCCTGATATATGGCACAATATCAACAGCACAAACACCTGAGCATAAGATCCCACCGATTTTATGCTACTATCATCCTGATGTAAAAAAGTATTTGGCCTAAAGCCCGGCAACAAAACTATAACAAGAATTTTGCAAAATTTGCAATTAATATTTAATACACGAAAAAATCACATAAAATTCGTCTCTTTGGCCACCCTTATCCGCGGGCGGGCAGGGAGTGGATGTATTCTTCGATATTGGTATAGCCGTCCGAATCGAGGTCGCCGCTGCCGTCGGAGGTATTGTCAGGATCCAAATTCATCTGCCGTTCCCACTCATCGGGCATTCCATCATGGTCTGAATCGGCCGGTGCAGTCCCGCCGGAAAGGTCGGGATAACCGCCGACCTGGTCCGGTGAGTCGATTATTTTGCCTGTCCGATTCTTCGCATCGTCAACTATGCGACTATCGACCGCATCTCGCCGCGGCGCCGTTGCACCGGCCTGGGCTAATACAATCTCCATCGCCTCGGCCGCACTTTGAGTGGAAATCTGCGGAGTTTCGTATTTGGTGACGCTGCGATGTTTTTCCGGGGCGATGCCTTCCTCTCCCCATTTGAATCCGACGATGGCCCATTCATCCATATTCGGGTCGGAACGGTGTGGCCCGATATTGTCCCGGACGTAAATCTTCGGGTCGCCTTCCGGGAAAAGGATTTCATACGGTCCGGGATTGGTCGATGGCCCGGCGACAAAATAGTTGCCAACGAAATTGAGAAAGGTGTTCGAGCCGTAGTCGACGATTTCGGCCGGAAGTACTCCCCAGTTGTAAATAACGTTGTTCACGATGTCGTGCGTGCCGCCTTCGGCGATTAGCGGATTGCGAAAGTCATTGTGTGCCAGCAGATTGTGATGTACCGATACGTTGTAAGAGCTGTCCCCGAGAAGCAGGCCGGCGCTGTGCGTCTTTTTGCGGTGCCGGCTGCGGTTCAAAGCCTCGCTGATTATCGACCGCGAAATCGTGATGTCGTGGGTCCCATACCACGTGCTGACGGTTTCGTCCTCGCTCCAGCTTGTCGAGATGTGGTCCAGCACGACATTGTACGCACCTTCGGAATCTCCATGCGGGCCGAGTATCGAGACGGCGTCGTTTATATCGGCGTCAATAGCACCCTTGTTGCCGGGCCGAACGCGGATATGTTGTATCAAAACATCGTGAGTGATAATAGTCATACCGACATTTTTGATGCAGATTCCACCACCGGGAGCCGTCTGGCCCGCGATGGTTACGAACGGATGGTTGATTTGCAGTTCCGATTTGAGCTCGATAGTTCCGCCGACGCGAAAGACAATGATGCGAATGGAAGGGTCGTCGACTGCCGCACGCAGCGTTCCCGGGCCTTCGTCGGCCAGCGATGTCACCTCGATTACTTTGCCGCCCCGCCCGGCGACAGTTCGCGTGCCGAATCCTTCGGCGCCCGGAAAAACAGGCAGTCCGACCTGGGCTGTAAAAGG
>DQCG01000099.1:30645-37057 GCA_003533825.1 Phycisphaerales bacterium | reverse complement strand
GTCTGCATTGGAGTTAAGAATTTAGATTTCTCAATTCTCAATTCGGCATTCTAAATTCTTTTTCGTTTTTGCCATTTGTATTGCGGTGGTTATAGCAGCCTTCATACTGGCCGGATTCGCGAGATTTCGGCCGGTAATGTCGAACGCCGTCCCGTGAGCGGGTGATGTCCTGATGATTGGGATGCCAATAGTGACATTGACCGCTCCCTCGAAGTCGAGCAGTTTGACGGGGATCATCCCCTGGTCGTGATACATTGCGACGACGCCGTCGAATTCGCCCTGCATCGCCCGCCAAAACAGGGTATCGGCGCTGAATGGGCCGAGGCAGTTGATTCCATGCTCTTGTGCCAATAACATAGCTGGCGATATGATACGCTGTTCCTCATCTCCGAATTGCCCGTCCTCGCCGGCGTGCGGATTCAGGGCGGCCACGCCGATTCTGGGATTCTCAATGTCAAAGTATTGTTTTAAGGCGTCGTTCAACAGGTCGATAGGCTCAAAGACACAGCCGATCGTAAATTTGTTCCTGACGTCGAACAGCGCTTCGTGAATTGTTGCCAGCGCCACTTTCAACGGCCCGGCTATAAACATCATCACCTTTCGCGGGGATTTGCAGCGTTCGGCGAGCATTTCGGTATGGCCAGGCCAATCCTCGCCGGCCAGTTTCCAGCTTTTCTTGCTGATCGGTGCCGTAACAACCGCATCGATAATCCCGTCGCGAGCGGCGTCAATCGCATCAAGGCAAAATCTGGTCGAAGCTTCACCGGCCAATTTGCTGGGGCCCTTGACCCAGGACGGCACGGAATACTCGTCATAATCGGCTACGACAACCTTGAATGGGTATTCTCGGCTGATTTTTTCATGCTGATGCCGGCCCCAGAATGGTTCGATTTCAGCGGCGTCGGCAGCGTAACAAAGCTGTTCATTCATCCCGAAAACGACGAATTTCGCCGCCCTTCGAATCGCCGGGTCAGCCAGCGCTTTGACAATAATCTCCGGGCCGATACCGGCCGGATCGCCCATCGTTACGCCGATTACCGGCTGCTCTGTTATCGAATTGTTGCCGTTAGTTCTCATAATACCGTTCAATGCCAGGTCCTCGGCGCTCTTTTAGACGCCCTTTAATAACCTAACTGTCTTAGCCTTTCGGCTGTTAGGGTCTGCTGCTTTGGCAGAATCTTATCGAGCTGCCTTTTTATCGTTTTTACAATGATATCAGTCTCAATATTAACATAATCGCCGATTTTTGCCTTGCCTAATGTTGTCCTCTTTAACGTTTCAGGGATTACCGAGACGCCGAAACTGTTAATATCGAGTGTGGCAATCGTCAGTGAGATTCCATCCACGGCGACCGAGCCCTTAACAACCATCGCTTCAAGCAGCTTGGTCGTGGCTGCGAATTTAATATTGGCAAATTCACCCGATTTATCGATTGCCTTTACTGTTGCCGTGCCGTCGACGTGGCCGAGTACGAAATGCCCGCCGAATCGGTCGGTTGCCTTCAGGGACCGCTCGATGTTAACTTCCGAAGAGGGCTTTAGTTTACCCAATGTCGATTTTGCAAGTGTTTCGGCACTGACGTCAAAGCTTGCAAGACCGCTCTGGAGTTTTGCAATGGTCAGGCAGGTTCCGTTTATGGCTATACTATCACCGGTTCTGCTCTCATCGGCCAGTTTGGCCAAATCGATAGTAAGGACCATTGAGTCGCCGGCCCGGCTGACGGACTTTACAATGCAAATTGTTTCTATAAGCCCTGTAAACATTTGAGATTGACTATTTGTTATGAACCGTTTAATATTGTAAAGATCAATCGAAACACTGAGATTGATTATAAATAGTCTTTGGTCATTATTCAATAATCAATGTCAGAAAGGGGTGGGATAATTATGGATACATTTTGGCTGAAAATTGTGGGATTTGCCATTCTTGTTGTGGGCGTGATTGTCCTGATCGGTTTTTTGACATCGGGAACGAAAGAGCCGGAGAAGACGATTTACGATCAGTGGGAGGAGGATGACAAGAAATTAATGGCAGAACCGCAATTTAAAGAGCCGCCGGCGCCGCAGCCTGCACCTGCACAGCCATCCGGCCAGACAGCAACGGCACAGCCTGTCGAGCCGCCGATGCCTCAGTTTGAAGAACTCGAACTGGAGGATGAAATCGAGGCCCAGAAACTTTGGATTTGGGTTGAGAACCAGCGGAAGATGGGAAGGCTGCCGGTGATGGGATACGGGCAGATGGTCAAAAGTTGCCGGGACATTATCCGGCGCTGGCCTGAGAGCAAGTACGCCTTTTTCGCCAAAAGGGCGCTTGCGGATTTGCCGGAGCGTTACCGGGAAATGTACAAGATTACCAAAGAAGAAATCGACCTTGGAAATTTGAAATAGGAAAAAGAAGGAAATTTGTAAAGGAATGCATAGATGAATACTGCCGTATCGGTTGCCAATATCCCTGTGATTTCGATAACCGCCGATTGCCTGCCGGAGGCGTGGGAGAAAGCTGTCCTGGCCGTATGGGGCAAGGGTTTCGATGTTAAAACTCAATATGACAAATCACAAGACCCGCCGAGCAAAGACGCCACCGTGATGATTGTCGTGAACGACCCGTTTTCTGAGCCCCGGATTCATAAGAATTTTCCCGGCGGGCCCGAGGAGCTTGAGTCGTACCGGCAGGAAGTTGTTGAGGGGATTCACGACCATTGGATTGATCCTGCCGCCGGCAAGTGGACATATACGTACCACGAACGGCTGTTTTCGTACTGCCCGGTCGAGGATATCCGGAATCCCGCTTCGCCGAAGCCCTTCAGGAAAATAGACCAGATTCAGTACATTATCGATTACCTCTCGCAGGCCGGGCACAGCCGAAGGGCTCAGGCCATTACCTGGATGCCGACGGCGGATCCGCCTACGGACGACCCGCCATGTCTTCAGAGGATATGGTGCCGCCTGCTGGCCGGCGAAGCAGGCGAATTGTCACTCAATATGAATACGCACTGGCGCAGCAGGGACCTTTACAAGGCGTGGTTCATGAATGTCTACGCTCTTACCGACCTTCAGAAGAAAATAGCCGACGGCATCGCCGCCAAACGAGGCGAGCCTGTGAAGGTCGGCAGGTATGTCGATATCAGTGATTCGCTGCACATCTACGGCAGCTACTTCGACGAGGTCGAGCCCGAGATAGAAAAGATGCGTAGAAGCCCGTTTACGGAGCGGTCGTGGCAGAGTACACATCCCGCCTTTGAGATGATGACAACCGAGGCGAGAGAAAAGCTGGCGCAGGACCCGGACTGGTACGCAAAAGCGAGAGGCGATTAGATCGAGTTTTTATTAACGGAAATTTATTAAGCGCAATACGAGATACGAAAGGCGAAATATGGTATTTATTGTGAATAGCGAAAAAGTTGAGGATTCGGCGATACAGCAGGAAGCAGAGCGGCTAAGGCCGGATTACGAACGAGTGTTTGCCGACCAGGACGCCAAAGAGCGAGAGGCCCAGTTGCTTGAATGGTCCAGAGAAAATGTGATTGAAAAGGTCTTGATAATTCAGGATGCGGAAAAGAACGGCGGAAAGATTCCGCCTGATCAGGTGGAAGCTACCCTGGCGAAACTCAAGGAGCAATACGACGACCCTGGGCAGCTCTACAAGGACTTCAACGCCGAAAACGACGAGCAGGTAAAGAAAGACATCGAGAAGCAGATGAGGATCGAGCAAAGGATCAGCAAGGTCTGCAAAAACCTGCCTAAGCCTTCTCAGGCCGATATCCAGAAATATTATGAGGAAAATCAAGAGCAGTTCAAATCGGGCGAGCGGGCCAGGGTGGCTCATATCGTCAAATATGTTAACTGGCAGACGGACGAAAAAACTGCTTATGACGCGATAAGCCAGGCATACGATGAAATAAAAAGCGGCGTGGCTTTCGAAGTGGTGGTTGATAAGCATACCGACTGTGCCGACAGCGGCGGTGACCTGGGTTTCGTTATGAAGGGACAGATGGTGGAGGAGTTCGAGGATGTGGTTTTCAACTTAGGTGCCGGCCAGGTCAGTGACATTTTTCGCACTCGCTTCGGTTTTCATATCGCCAAGGTATATGCACGGGAGCCGGCGGCAGTGGCCGGCCTTGAAGAAGTAAAAGACCGGATCACGGATGCACTAACAGAGCAGATGCGGTCGGAGGCGATCGATAAGTTTATAGATGGATTGAAAAGCGAGGCCAAAATCGAAGAGGTTTAGGAAGGCCCGGGCGAGACAAAATGTAATGCATATCGCTCCGAACAGCGTTTGTTTCATAGCGCTTATAGGACTGTAAAAAAAGCAAAAAAGTATGTATCTCGATTTGGCTTTCGAGGGTTTTTATAGTAAACTTTAAATGAAGCACGAAGGAAGGAGTTGGCGGAGTAGAAACGACGCTTTCACAGGATGTGAAAGCTTAGTACCAGACCTGAGGGGGGGTTGTATAAGTTTCTTTCCGAGTTGGCCTCTGCGTTCTCTGCGCAGAGGCTTTTTTAATGGAAAAATCCCCGATACCAATCTGTGAATCTTTCCTTTTTTCCTATACCCTTATTTGCGAGAGCGAGCTTCAAAGTTGTGCCGGGCTGTATTATGTTCAGCTTTGGACGGCACTTAAATCAAAGTTTGGCTTGCAAAAGCAAGTTTGCAGTATTTAATATATTCTAAGCCGTAGATTGGGACCGGTAAAAAAATTTGACAATCTGCTTAAATTTTTTTTGACATACCATATATTGGAGTTATATTGTTTGTGATCTTCTATATGTAGTAGTACCTTGATAAGCTTCGAGGAGCGGATTGCCTGTGGCTGGGTGATGAAGTCTGAGTGGAAAGATCCGGCTGCGAAGCATAAGGTAATAAATGTATCTCGAACGCAAGATGCAATACGAGATGCGAGAGATGGAATGAAATGTCCCTTTTGTAAGGAAGACCGGGATAAGGTTATTGATTCGCGTTCAAGCGATGGCGGAAGAATAATCAGACGTCGTCGGCAGTGCCTTGTATGCAGGAGGCGTTTTACTACCTACGAGAAGATCGGTGAGAGCTTTAAGCTCTACGTCGTGAAGAAAGATAACTCTCGTGTTCCTTATGACAGGGAAAAAATTGTTGGTGGTTTGGAAAAGGCCTGTTATAAAAGGCCGGTTTCGGCCGAGAAGATTCAGCGAATCGCCGACAAGGCCGAGGAGATTATATTCCGGAATTTCGATAAGGAAGTTTCATCAGCTTTTGTCGGCGAGAGTGTGATGAAGCAGTTACGCCGGGTTGACAAGGTGGCATATATTCGCTTTGCGAGTGTCTACCGTGACTTCAGGGATGCGGGCGAATTGATTAAGGAAGTCAGCAAGGCAATTACCGAAGCTGAGCCGATTGCTCAGCCGACGCTCTTTGATTAGTAATCGGGCTTTGGCAAAAGTGAGATTGGGTGGATTTGGCAAGGAGGCAAGACGAAAGTGTTACAGACACAGCTCAAAGTTATAAAAGCCGACGGCAGTATCGAGGAATACCTGCATACCAAAGTCATGGGATCTATCAATAATGCTCTCGGCGAGACCGGCCAGGCAAATATAGATATTGCCGAGCAGTTTGCCGAGGTGGTGACGTTTTTTCTTTATAATCAATACAATCGGCGTACCGTCACAAGCGGCGATATCTTTTCCATGATCAAGGTAGTTCTGGCGGCGACCGATTATGAAGATGCTGCCGTAGCGCTGAGCGAGCATCATTTCGAGCGTAAGCTTAAGCGTTCCCGAACCGAAGTTGTCTCTGTCGATATTCAGGACCTGACCGACGCCGAGCTTCTTGCCGGTGCCGAGGAGCCTGCCGGAAGAAGCCGATGGGACAAGTCCAGAATTGTCGATGATTTGATCACAAGGTACAATCTTTGCCGGCAGACAGCGCGAACAATAGCAGCAATGGTCGAAGAGAGAGTTTTTAATATGGGGATGACGCTGGTTCCGTCCAGCCTGATAAAGCAGCTTGTTCTCGGCGAGGCCGCCAGCGTCCTGCGGGCCCAGCGACAATTACAAACCGTCTAACCGAACGTATCGCTCAGCAGCCTCTGTGTTCGATCGAGGATTTTTTCGGGCGGTTCTTCTGCTTCGATATCGAGCCAGCGGACGTTTTGGAATGTTTTGAACCATGTTCGCTGGCCTTTGGCTAATCGGCGGGTGTGCACCTTTATCAATTCAGTGGCGTCTTCCAGGGTCGTTTGTCCGCTTAGATGTTCTATTATCTCCGCGTAGCCGATCGCGCATCGGGCCTGTTTGCTCAGGGGTTTGTCCTCGTTCAGCAGGGATTTGACTTCATCGGCGAGACCTTCGTTAATCATCCTTTTAACCCTCTTGTTTATCCGGCCGCCGGCATCGGTTTTTTCCCTGCGCAGGCCTATAATCGTCCAGTCGTGTTT
>DQCG01000099.1:827-30580 GCA_003533825.1 Phycisphaerales bacterium | reverse complement strand
CTGGCATCGTTCGGACTGATGCGCTCGGCGGCGACCGGGTCTATTACTGACAATTCATGATGGAGTTTCGCCAGGCCTTCGGCCTGGGCCCTCGCTCGCAGCTCTGTTCGAATCCGCTTGTCAGAGCCGGGGCCTTCGAACAGGCCGTAAAGCAAAGCCTTTATATACAGGGCGGTTCCGCCGACGGCGATGATTTCTCTTTTACGATTATTTATCGACTTGATGGCGTCCTCGGCGGCATCGAGAAAGGAACCAACACTGAAGGAATCGCTCGGTTCAACGATATCGATTAAATGGTATTTAACGCGTGCCCGTGCCTGCCTGGAGGGTTTGGCGGTGCCGATGTCCATCCGGCGATAGACCTTCATCGAGTCGATACTGATAATTTCAGCACCTAATATTTTGGCTAAATCAAAGGCCAGCCGCCCTTTACCGGATGCGGTAACTCCAAGTATAAGAATCATTTTGCTATTTACTATTTACTTCTTATTGTTTACTATGGCTTAATAATCGACAATCAATGCCTTGTTGTCAAGAGTGGGCAGTTAGGATGGAATCGAATATGGGAAATGGCACTTCGACAATGGACTTTAATACTCGCCTGCGCAGGAAGGCACAATCGGTAAATTATTCCCTGCAGCGGATATTGGATATCCAGGATATAAACAGCGGATTGAAAGAAGCGCTCAAGTATACGCTTGGAACACCCGGCAAACGGGTGCGGTCGGTGCTGCTGCTCTGGTGTTGTGAGCTTGTCAGCGGTCAGGTGAACAGCGATGCGGAGATCGCCTCGGCGGCGATTGAGATGGTGCATACGTATTCTCTGATCCACGATGACTTGCCGGCCATGGATGATGATGACATGAGGCGGGGCCAACCGACATGCCATAAGGCATTCGATGAGGGCACTGCGATTCTGGCGGGCGATGCCCTGTTGACGCTTGCGTTTGAGATACTCGCAAAAGAGATTAACCAGCCGGCTGTCGCGGTAGCTCTAATAGCTCAGTTGGCACAGGATGCAGGCGCATCAGGGATGATTGGCGGACAAATGGCGGATCTGAAAGCCCAGGAAAACACCGGCACGAAAGAGTTGGTGGAATATATCCATATCAATAAGACGGCGAAAATGTTCCGATGTGCCGCTGCGATGGGAGCCATCTGCGGCGGGGCGACACAGAATCAACTCGATTGCCTGTGTGAATATGGCCTGCATGTCGGTTTGGCGTTCCAGATCGCCGACGATATTCTCGATGGGACTGCTTCGAGCGAACAGTTGGGCAAGACGGCCGGCAAGGACCTAAAAGCCGAAAAGTGCACCTATCCCGCGGTTATCGGTTTAGAGCAGGCAAGAGAAGTTCAGGAAAAGCTGACGTCGGAGGCGGTAGAAATATTGAAACCGTTCGGGCCAAAAGCCGACACCCTCCGTCAATTCGCCACGGCACTTCTGCAAAGAACAAAATAGCACCGCTCCCGGATTCGGTGTTTGCGCAGGGCAGATTCTATGATCTTGTGCTGATAAATCCGTCCTACACCGAGAATGCCCCAAAGCCCAAAAAACTCTTGCAGTGTGGACACATGATTAGCTGCTTTTGCTCAACAATGCCTATACCCTTGGTTTTGATCCAAATAGTTTCAAGGTCTTTGCGACAATAGGGACACTTCGGAATCACTTCTTCCGGAGCATTGTCTATCTTTACACCTTCGAAATTGAGCAAGCCCATCAAATTACTCCTCTTGATACTCGGATAACTAACTTTCAACGATAATTACACTTTCATTCCGAACAGAAAGCGAGTGACACGGGTTCTTTTCACGACCAATTCGTAGCTTACGAGCGTTGCTGCAAACGTCAGAGCGCTGAGGGCTGCGAACTCGGCCGTCAGCCCCAGACGCCGCTGCACAACGTAATAACCGATGACGAGCATCAGGACGAAGTGCAGGATATAAAACGGGTACGAAGCTGGGCCGGCGTATTTGAGGAAACGATTCGTGCGAACTCCGAATCGCCTCGCCAGGGCCAGCACAGCCAGAACGCAGCACCATGTGTGAAGGCCGAGGAAGACCGAGTACAGCATGTATCGAGAAGTGTAAGAAGGGCGGGAAAACGCCGGCATCTCGAAACGCATCACGAGGACGATGACGGTGGAGATAATCGCCAGCGGCAGCGATATCCGCAAGTGCCGGTCGACCGCCTTCCAGAGCCGCTCATGCAGGCAGATGATGTAGCCGTAGAGAAACACCGTCAAATCGTAACAGAAATATGTCCAGTCGTTGTACAGGTTCAACTGGGCCATCGGCCATTTCGGCGCCAGGATAATATTGATGGCTATTAACGGGACGGCCAGCAGCAGGATTGTACCTCTCTTTGTAAAAAAGCTTACATATTTGCCGACCATACCGCTCTCGCCCTGTCTGTTAAGGCAGATGAATAACGGCAGACTGATCAGCGAAAAAATCAACAGGTACCCGACGAACCATAAATGTGCCCAGCCGGGCATCGGGATTCTTCCGGGCATCCGGCTGCGGTGGATTGTCGCCAGGCAGTGCGGCCAGAAGCGGATGATATAATCCGAGAGGCTCTTGTTATCGCAGACGTCCGGCCAGAAGTACAGCAGAACCGGATAGCAGACCAGCATGAAAAACATCAGGGGTACGAACAGCCGCCTTGCACGCTCCCGTACAAAGGCTCCCGGCGAACGATGGCTAAGTGATATGCACGCACTCGCGCCGGCGATGAAAAACAGCAGAGGAATCTGCCAGCGAAGGGAAAAGCCCGTATAGTACCGCAGGACAGTGACGCCGAGGCCTTCGCGAGGGGCATGCGAGAATCCCGCCGCAAACGTTATCAGCCAGGCGCCGTGCCAGGGGAGCAGGTTGAGAATGACCAGTACCCTGAGCCAGTCGAGATCGTAACGTCGTCGGGTTCCGGCGGCAGATTCGGCCGGCGTTGTCTCTCTATATTCATCCGGAACGTCACGCCCATACATGTTCGCTGTCTCCCTTTCTGACCGGTTCAAGTTCTCTCGGCACAGATTTTCTCGCGGCAAGCTGATAGCTTCTGATACCTTATGAAGCTGGCAGAATAAACCACAACTTGAGGGTGTGGTCAAACAAAAAGTTGAATGAGCCAAGCCCCCTCTGATCGGATTTTATTGTGATTATACAGGATTGAATTCTCTGAATGTCCGGGCCAAAAAGTAGGTCTCAAAAGAAGCCGGGTATTAGTGTTGAAATACTTGGCGCTCGATGCGTTTCGAGTTATCCGAGCCCGTAAAAAAGGTCCTAAAAGCAACCTTAAGTGTATGTATAAAAATGACTTAAGTTTTTCTGATCGCTGGGACGGATGTAGAAATGTCTCTTTGTTGCCGGCACGGAGGCATGAACGTATGGCTGATTTTGACAGAAAAAAACAGTTTATCTGAAATCATTAAGGGAAAAAACCAACACCAGCCGATAGAGGCCAATGGTTTGAAGGCCATTTTATGAAAAATCATAAGTATTCGATAATAATGATGTGGTTAGTTCTTGCCTTATTTGGCAATTGGGCATATGTAGACAAATTGAGTAGATTTATATATCTGCCGATGAGGTATGAAAGTCTGCAAAATAAGCCCCCCTTTACCAATCAAATCCGTCCTCCGCCTATATTTAGCCCGGGAAACTGAAAATTATCTTAAACTAAACGTTAAACATTCAAATTACGAACCAACAGGCCATAAGAACAACTCTTATGGCCTTTTTTAGTGCTATCAGGTTCTATCCCAAACAGAACCTGGCAACATGCCGGAGCAGACAAGTGTCACGGTGTTATTTCTGATCGCTTTCGATTAGCTATCTTCGTATAAATCCTGATGAAAGGCTGTGTTTCGGATAATTAATTGAGAGTTCTTGTTTTTAGCCGGAATAAGCCAGTTGTTTCGCCAGGTTCCTGTATCCGGCGATTTGTAATATTGTCAACTCATGATGCAATCTCAAGCCGGTCAGCCTGGCTGAATAAATTTCTTTTTGGGCGGCCGCACTCTCAATGTCACGGTCAATATTTGCCTGATGGACGGCGGTATTGCTGTTTTGAAACATTTTCCTTGTTCGGTTCTTGTTGGTGTGGAACATGGTTTTTACCGCTCTTAATGCCAGCCTGTCATCCAGGATCCATTTATATCCTTTTGTATCCAGATAGTCTATTAATAATGAAATATCTTTTTCAGCATTTGTCACGTATTTTCGCACCCGGTCAATGTCACTCCGGCGATAACCGAATGATTGAAGATCGCCGATAATATTATTCTTGATGGTAGTTCCCTGATCTTCACTGACATAATCCAGGCTGCCGTCGCAATACTCGGGATCGTATCTCAGCCTAAGATCGGTCGCAAACTCGAAGCAGGGCAGCAGCATCCTGTCCAGCATAATCGCGGCATTTTCATAATTATCACCCAATGCCCCCCTGACGATTGATTTTCGTAATTCCAGAACTTTTTCTTTTGCTCCCGGGAAACCATCCATCCATTCCCCTTCTTCCTCGCCCGGCCAAAGCAGCACCTGGGAATTGAACATGTTTGTACCGTAGTTCTCGTTCAGGTCCCTGACGGCTTTTCCCACGCCGGTCGCAATCTTCCTCGTGATAAGGTAAAACCAGAAACGCCACGAGGCTTTCCTGGCAATTTGCCCGGCTGCGTCGATTCTGCCGAAGCCGACTTCATTCTTGATATGCGTCAGGGTGGTATTTCCCGCATACTGTTCGAAGAGCTTGACGTCGCTCTCGTCGAAATAAGCGCCGTCACACGCATCTTCGTACAGGTTCAGACAGAAACCAATCTGTTTAGCCTGGCTCGACTGCGGCAGGGCGTGCTTCAATGCGTAAATGGATGAAATAATATATCCTTCTCGCGACATTTCTATTTTGTCGGTAAGCGGTTTTTCGGTCATGATTGCCATGACAATATCGTCGATATCTTCTTCGCTTCCTGCCCCAAGGCGCTGAAGCACGCCTTTGTCCCACCCGGAAATCTCTTTCCTGAGATACTTCTTATCCGCGATGATCCGGTCGCGTTCCGCCAGTCTTTGGTCACGGGCGTATCTAATATCGGACTCATACCAGAATGCCCTGTCCCAGAGTGCGTTAAGATGTTCAATCACCTGCGACTTCCTGTAGTCTTCCATCAGGTTCAGATCGTTCGCTTCCGCAATCGTCGCTAATTTTCTGGAAATCGTTCTGGGAACATATTTGATTCCGGCACCGATACCGAGCATCCCTCCGCCCACGACGAATGGTGCGGCGATTGCCTGCAGACCCGTAAAACCGGGAAGCCCAAGATAGCTTGACAGGTAGCCGGATGAGGTAATGCCGGCGGTCCAAATCGTTGCTTTGGGACTCTTTCGCATCATTACCGTACCGGCCCTGCTCAGAAGGTCCTGGGGACTAATCAACCTCCAGAAATCCCTGAAAGGCTTATCGTCTGGATTTTTCTGCTTTTTCATGCACGGGACCTTTAGCAAAACTTAACGATCAGAAAAACATGTTTCAGGAAGTACCTTTGGATATCCCGCCGGATACGATAAAGGCCATTGCCTTCGAGCTTTCGATACTCAACGGCGTTATTGCCTCCTTCGGAAAGAGCAAAACGTTGCCGGCAAAGTTGTACGATTGAGGCAGGTACACTGCAACGTGGTCTGAAAGCCCAAGGTTCTCAAGACTCTCTTGTGTGACAAAGCCGATTATTTTCGCCGCTCCCCCGGGCGCGATCCTGGCGATGACGGGCTTGTCGAAGCTTTTTTTCTCGCCCGCGAACGCCTCAATCATATCTTTTACCGCCGAATAGAGCAGCTTTACCAACGGCAGACCGATAAAAACCTTCTCTATAAGTGCGAACAACCTTTTGCCCAGGAAGTTCGACGCGATAAAACCGATAACGACAATCAGCCCAAGGGTCAACAGCAGTCCCAGGCCGGGGAACTTGATTCTAAACAGGGCACGAAAGGCCGCATCGAGGCTGGTAAATGCCCATATAAGCAGAAAAACGGTCAGGGCCATAGGGACGAAGACTAAAAGGCCTTTTATGAAATAATCCACGAGTTTCTTCATTTTATAACTCCTAAAGGTTCGTTTTGATACAAAATCGAAAGTTTAAGCCGCCAATATTCCTGTCGAATTCTTTTTATACTTTGTTTACACAAGTAGAGTTTTATCTGAGGTTTCCTTTACCAAATTTGCCCGACTAATACAACATATTTGGACGATTTCTCACGATGGTTATTCAGTCGCGGCGTGAACCGTCTTCCAGAATTCGTGAATCACAACGTGGTAAATCATAGTACTCATGTGGATTCCCAAAGCCGTTCCATTTTGCGGTGGTGATGTAAAAAGAGGCGATTCTGGCCTGCTAATGCGTTTTTTTAGTCCTCTTAGGGGAGCGGGAAAAATTTTTTTAATTTTTTTAATTTTTCTTGTTGACATGTCCTACGTATGTAAGATATTATGTTCTTACGTATGCAAGAGGAGATTTATTATGACAAAGCGAAAGTTACGTGCGATGAGCCCGTCGGAAACGGAAATCCTGAGATTGGTCTGGCAGCTTGAGGAAGCTACGGTACAGCAGATTTGTGATTTACTGCCGCCGAAAAGGAACATAGCCTACAAAACTGTTCAAACTCTACTTCGTCGGCTTGAAGATAAAGGTTATCTAAAGCATAAAATCAAAGGTAAAGCCCACGCATTCTTCCCTGCTGTCAAACGTGATGATGTCGTCAAGAGGACTGTCGTTGACTTTTTGGACAGGCTCTTCGGCGGAGATCCCAGGCCACTTATGCAGTTTCTGGCCGAGGACGGCAGGATCGACGCCGAAGATATCGATAAGCTCAGGAGGTTGATAGAGAAGAAATAAGCAGTTATTTGCGGAGATTCTAAATAATGCCTCGTGTCCTATGTTAATTGAATGAACACACACAATGATAGAGCAAAATATAAGTTATTTCTCCAAAAGTATTTAAGGTAAAAGCTGCAAAGTAATGCAAGCTCATCGAAAACAGATCTCGTCAATAAAACTCACTATGAATATGGCCAAGCACGGTGCTAAAGGCCTTAATATTTTCTGTTCACACCGCAAGAACAGCTATACAACAGTCTCAGTAAGCTTTTTTGGGCTGCCTGCTGTTCAATCATCGCGGGACACGAGGAAATAATGGAAACTGTTTTGAATAGGATTACCGGCTATTTGCTGACACAAAGCTGGCAGATAGCGCTTCTGGTAACGATCATCGCGTCAGTGAATATCATACTGAGAAATAAAAGCGCACACGTTCGCTATCTTCTCTGGCTGATCGTTCTGGCCAAATGTCTTGTGCCGCCATTGTATAACATACCCCTGGCGATTCTGCCGGAAGAAAATTCAGTTGAGCCGGTTTTAACATCCCTGCCGGCTGTGAAGTTGGCTGTGGATTCTGAAGTGGCGGACACAGCTTTAACTGAGGCTCCCGCATTGACTTCAGTTCCATTTGAAATGTCGCCATTGACGGTGGCCGGAGAGGGATTATCAAAAATGACGGTTCGTCAGCGCCTTGGATTAGTTTGGTTATTGGGAGCTTCTGCATTTATGTTATTCAATTTACTCAAGGCTTTGCGTGCACATTACTGGCTGTGGAGACGACGGAAGCTACTCCCGGCCGGATTGAGAAATGATATTGAAAACTTATTTTCAGCTCATGGCATCAAGAGCCTCCCAGGTATCTGGCTCGTAGATGGTTTCAGCCAGCCATTTGTATGGGGGCTGCTGCGTGGGAGTATCTATCTGCCTTTTGATTTTCTGAACATCAATAAACCGCAGCATCAGAGAAGCGTACTGGGGCACGAGATAAATCATATCGTACGTTTTGACGCCGCTGTGAATTTCCTGCAGGTGATCGCCCAGGCTATATTCTGGTTCCATCCTTTTGTCTGGTGGGTAAACAGAAAAATACGCGCCGAGCGAGAAAAATGCTGCGACGAAATGGCCATCGCTCGTTTGAATACGCTGCCGAGAGACTACAGCACTGCAATTGTGGAGACATTGGCTGCCAGAAACAAATCAATCCGGCCGGTCCCATCGTTGGCTGTAGCCGGTAAAGCCAAAAATATTGAGGAAAGGATAAGAACCATGTTAAAACCAGGAAAAAAGTTCTACAAACGCCCAAGTTTGATAGCTGCAACCTTTGTTTTCCTATTGGCTCTGTTGACAGCACCAACGGCAGTGGTACTGACAGCGAGGGCAGAGATGGAGAACACTGCTGAAAGCAAAGAAGGAGCGAACAGGTTAGGGCAATTGGAGTACTTTGATCATTTGTCAAGTGATGAATATCTGGCACGTTGCACCTCTGTTGCCATCAGTCCTGATGGGCGGCACCTCTACGCCACAGCATATGGCTCTCGCTGTTTGGTCATTTTTGGACGAGATCAGGCAACCGGATATATCAAGCGTCTGAAGAAGATTCCGTTGAAGGGAGCTTTCACGACTCGTGTCAGCCCTGACGGTCGTTATGTGGTCTGTTCAGACGTTAAGGGTAGGTCAGAATACTATGCCGGCTCCAATTCGGTTAGCTTATTCGAACGGGACCAATCGACCGGTAACGTGGCACTGTTGGACAGCATCAAAAACGGCGACCATGCTATTGACAACTTGGACTATGTGGTCGACGCTGATTTCTCACCCGACTCCCAGTTCGCGTATGTCGTGGCCCGTAACAGCGCTGCAGTCACAACGTTTCGAATAACCGATGACAAGAAGCTCGCATTCGTTCAGTCAACTAAGGGGCAGGATAAATGCTTTGATGGCGCCCGCGGAATCGCAGTCAGCCCGGATGGCGAGTATATCTATGTTGCTTCGACTCAAGTTGACACTCTCACGGTCCTTAAACGAAATGCAGAATCCGGCGAAGTCAGCCTGAAGCAAGTTATCAAGAATGAACAGGGGGGCATATATGGTCTCCAAGGCATTTGGGACGTGACTTGCAGTCCAGATGGGGTTTTCGTCTACACCAATGCACAAGGAAAACATGACGCCGTCTGTGCATTCAAGAGGATCGTCGATGGAACCCTTTCACTCGTCCAGCAAATCAACGGCAACGAGGGCCAAGTAGGCCTAGATGGAGGTACGAGGCTGCGTGTCAGTCCCGATGGACAACATCTCTATGCTCTTGGCGGCAGTTCTGATTCGATCGTGACGTTCCAGCGACATCGCAAGACCGGCAAATTGACATACCTACAAACCCATTCCTTCCGGAGAATAGGAAAATATTGCTTTCCTGCGGATCTGGGAATTAGCCCAGACGGCACCTATGTCTACGTCGGCGGAGAGAGCATCAGTCTCAATGGCATCGTTCTCTTGCGGCGTCTGACGGGGACAACAATTGGGCCCGCAGACGCATTGTACAAGGCCGCCTGTACAGGTGACAGCAAACGTTTACAATCGTTGATTGAGGGTGGCGCGGACATCAATGTCAGGGGGGAAAGAGGTTATACTGCACTACACTGGGCGGCGAAGGAGAATAATAAAAAAGCGGCCGAGTTGCTCTTGGCTGCGGAGGCCGATGTTAACGTAAGAACCTCCGAGAACGGATGGACCCCTCTGCACGTTTCTGTAATGCAATCAAACAAAGATGTGGCCGAACTCCTCATTGCCAAAGGGGCCGACCCCGACGCGGAAAATGGTAACAATGGCCTGACACCGCTACTAGTCACACAGAAAACCGGAGATATGGATTTTGCCGAATTTATAGTAGACAAAGGAGCCATTGTCGGCATTAAGGGTGAGGGTACCACGCCCCTGCACTATGCGGCTAAAGCAGGCGATATAACATTTATGGACCTGCTCATCAGAAAAGGGGCCGACATTGACCCGGTGATAGAGAACGGGTGGACACCTTTGTTCTTTGCCATTCGTATGGGTGAGAAGGATGCAGTCGAGTGGCTTGTATCCAAAGGTGCAGGTCTAAATGTTAAGGATCACTGGGACCTAACTCCTTTGGGTTTGGCCAATACAATGAACAGAACTGAGATCGTCGAGCTGCTCAAGAGGCACGGAGCCAAGGAATAATTCGAGCTGGGCAGGGCGGATATTCCAAGACTTATCTGCTGATAGTCGTTCCGTTTTTGAGTAACAGTGCTCAATCTCTCCCGGATTCGATGCGGATTCGGGCATATCTCAAATTCGGACTGTCGTTGGCAATGCCGAAGATGTCGATGATGTCGGATGGTTTTGATCCGCCGCGGGGGGTGTTGGTAAAGAAATTGCCGAACGGATGCTTAAGCTCGATACGCTCGAACTTAGGTTTGTCTTTGCCCGCTGGTATTCGGCCGAGAAAGTTGCCGTATGTGCGTTGTCCTTTTTCCACGCTCACTCCGGCAGCGATTACATAAAGCTCACCAGCTCTGCCGATATGGAAGCGGCCGAACGATGGCTCAAAACCATTAGGCCCGACCGGTCTTTCGGCCAGTGTTTGACGCGATAGGACTTTGCCGTCTTTGACTATCGCGTACTCCAGGCAGGTCTTCATCTCTTGGCCTGGGAAATACTTATTGCGGATGAACTCGTACTGATGCGGCTGTTTTGTATAAAGCAGATGGGCAGCGCCGGTCTGGTCGATGTGCATGTCGAGATTGCGGATATGCCCGGCTGTCTTTTCTACGGTATCGATTTCAATTGGCTCGCAAAAACCGGTAGTGTGAATATCGTCGGTGTACGTGTAAAACAGCCGCCGGAAGACATAATCCCACTTGCGTTTCAATTTCTCGAATTTGAGCTTCTGCCACTCTTTAACCGGCTCGACAATGTCACCGATTGCCATCACATGGGCCGCACCATCCCGCAGGGCGACCTGGGGATAGCATGACCTGATGGGGAACGTGATGGTTCCTTTTTCATGCCATCGGCCGCTTTTGTCACGGTATGAGACGAACTGCTCGCTGGTTTTGGCGTTAATATTCAGAAGCAGAAGCTCGCCGTTTGCTCCATCGGCAGCAAAGCCCCTGTAGGAATGGTCGGTGAAATAGGTCCCATCCGCCCATGCCGGCGTATGTGTTTTTGCCGGAACTGGCGGATTGGCTGGGTCGAACTCAAGCACGAGCGGCTTGCACGGCCCGTATTTCGTGCCGGCCGGCTCGATGGAAGGATTGACCGACAGAAAAACAGATCCTCCTTGAAATACCGCCATCGGGCACGGCTCACGCTGTCGATATTCTTTCTCGGCCTGTGCAAGTTTCCAGCCTTTCACCGAACGACGCCACAACTGCCAGCGCGTATTGCACAGCAGCGGAACATCCTTGCCGGTCTCGATAACTGAAAGAAAAACGTCACTGCCTTGCCGTGCGATAACCGTCGAGCCATAGCACCACATCGGCCCGGCGCCGTTATTTGCCGGCGCATAGCGGGTGACAACTTCCTCGACCTCGACCTTACCGCGAACGGCATGTCCTTTCCCGGCAGCATCCACGGCGTATATTGCTGAAAAACAGTAAAGGCAGCAGGTAATCATCCGCGGAAAACTCCGAATTCTTAAACGGTACTTCATAAGTTCCTCACTTAAAGATTTTTCATAAACAACGCCTAAGGATATTATAATTCATTAGGATACGGAATGATAAGCCAGAATTTACCGGTTTTGGGGTTGATCTTTATATCATCGACCAATTCGACCTCAAATCGAACCGTGTCATTCAGTGCTTTTTGGGACAGGATTTCGGTCATTCTCTTATGAATCGCCGGGAGAATACTGCTCTTTTGGCTGTGGACGACTGCTTTCATCGTAAGCCTGTCCGTACCGGTTTGGATGAACTGAAACTTTTCAAGGCCGCGGACAATGAATTCTACAAGCACGAGGGGGTGAATGAATTCTCTCGTCCCATCTGCTTTTGTGAACCACAGATACTCTTCGCTACGCCCGGCGATCTTATCGATTACTTTGAAAGGCCAACCGCAAGGACAAGGCTCGTCACTTAGAATGATTTCATCGTCCATTTGGTAACGAATAATTGGTTGCGTATAGTTGAAAAGATTCGTGATAACCAGACGTCCTGGCTGACCTGAGTTTACAGGTTCTATGTTTTCATCGACAATTTGGATGTTAAACCAATCGTCAAAAAGATGCATGCGATGGTGAGCATTGCAATCCATCGCAAGACTAAGTGTTTCAGAAGTGCCGTACAAATTTAATGGATTAATGTTAAAGGCTTTTTCGACATTAAGTCTTGTTGCTGGAGTAAGAGGTTCACCCATGCACCAGATTTTCCTTGGTGATATATTGATGTTACCGGTGAGCTGTTCCTGAGCCAGGAGGTCTATGCCGGAGGCATAACCGATCATTGAATCAGGGTGAAAGTGGCTTATATCTTTACATATTTGTTCAAGTGGGCTGCTGATTGATAAAGGCAGTGTTTTAAACAATAGGCGTGGTGCATTCCGAATAGAAGTTATTGAGGCGTAATGCCCATCCGTCGCACCGATAAACGCCAACCTACTTTTTTTCAGTGGAATAGTCCTTAGCCCGGCCACCCTGAATCCTATCACTTTTGCCACCACCCAGTCACGCGGCCCGTAAACAAACAGGCCGATGGTTCCGCTCGAACCGGACGTATGAATGACTTTGTAGACACCTTTATAGTTGGTCCCCGCATCAGGAAATTCATTGATAAATCGCTCGAGTTCAACCTTCTTGAGAGCCGGATCACAAACAAGATCGTCATAGTTTTGCATCATGATCTGCTTGTCGATTATCGGCAGATCTTCCGGCTTGACCTCATCGACATCTCTTTCAGTTATTCCATGCTCCTGATAATATCTCTTGTAAAATCTCGATTTCTCGAGAACGTGTTTCAATAATTTTTTGAAGCGCTTTTGTTGTAGTTCTTGAATCTGCTCGGGAGAAAAAGATTCAGCTTTCTTAGCTGCGATAAAGGCGTGTAATAAATTCAGTATTGACATGTCCGGCATATCTCCTTTCGATTCTGGCCACTGCTACAATAAACAACAGCAATATAATCAACAGCATACTTTTTTGCATGATACCCCTGCTCCTTTAACGCGGCAAACGTGTATCTGATTAGAACAAGACTGTCAATAAATAATACCTTATAGAGGAAATTTTTTGCAGTGACAGCTTATAATTCCGGCAGATCCATATGTCGAATATAGTAGTACCAACAGCATATCTTAATCAACACGTCGAACCCAGATACGGCTTCTGGCGGGGATGGACAGGTCCAAAGCGATTTGGTTCCTGGAACCGGCGGTGCGAGTGGGAATCGGATTTTTGGAAAATGCCTCCATGAATTTATTGGATTTGTTCTTTTCAATATTGAAGGTGACGGTGACATCGACCGCATTGTTGTTAAAGTTCTGAATAACACAACTGCTGGAGTCGACAGGGCCAAGCGGATGGTACGTAACACAACTGGGGCTGTCGAAAGCTGTGACGCCAAATGCCTTTCGCAGAGCTGTGAGTGCCGGGCGATTAATTTCAAGCAGGCCGAGCGGCCTGGGGCAGAGCAGAACCTCACCTACGGCATCGAAGTCGGCCTGGCTGTATGTATGGGTGTTGAGCAGGTCGATACGGCCGAGCTGTGTTTCGCTGACGGTAAGAAGGGCAAGCTGTTTGTCGCCGGAGTTACACACGATGTTTCCCGGCCCGGCCTTGCCCTCTATCGGCGATTCCAGATCGACGGTGACATTTGTATTGGTTAGTTGGGCACGTATCGGTTTTGATTGTATATCCGGCCCGAGGCCCGCCATTCGAGTGAGTTCTGTACTGTCCGGGGATGTTATCAGCAGATTCGTTGTTAAGATAATGTCAGCGCCTTTTGCGCGGACTTTTTTCACGTGATCCAGCAAGTCCGGATCGGCGGCGGCCTGGGCGGGCAGGAAGATTACCGGGACATCGGTTGGGAACTTATGCACCGGGACCAGTGGTATGCCGAGCATGCCGAGAAAGTCCATGATGTACATGTCACCGGCCGGATCGCTGTTCGGCGGCTTGTAGGCGGGAATACCGGTGACGGGATGCTCACGAACGAAGGCGGCCAGGTCGGCAAGCCGGTCGAATTGGGCGACGACTTTCTCGTGGTCGGGGTGGCCCGCCATTACGTTGCTGAAGTTGAAGAAGATCAGCTCCGAAGCGCCCGCCAATACGCTCGTGTAGGCCTGGTCGAGGAAGTCGTGCTCTGCGCAGTCGCCGTGGTCGAACCATGCCCCGCCGATTTTATCGCCGGCGATTCCCGCGAGCCAGCGGTAGTTGACGAATCCCTCGTAAGGCTGCACGAATCCGAATCGCTGAGTATTCCGGCCGCGGGTTTCCGTGCCTACCCAGACCATATCGAACAGCTCCGGCAGCGTTTTCGTATCGTAGCCGAACAAGTGAAACCGGTCGTACCACTGGGGGTATTTGACAATCATGGTAATGTCGGGATTGACCTGTTTCGCCGGTTCGATGAAAACGGATTGTGCCAGCTCGGTCAGCAACTCCCGGCGATACCGGCCCCAGGAACGCTCGCCTTTTGCCGCTTTCGATTCGTCGCTGATATCACCGGTGCAGAGAAAATCGTCTACGATGAAGGTATCGAAAACGCCCGCGGCCATGCGGATGACCTTTTCGAGGTCCCGCTGAGTCTTTTCGTTCTGCCAGTTGAACCAGCCGAGCGGGCCTTTCTGTCGGACACCGAAATCGCCGCCGGGAACGGTCGCTATACCGCCGACGACCTCGATATTCATGTCTTTCAGCCAATCGCGGGCAAAGATTAAATGTTCGGACGCAACCACGTGGCCGCTGCGGTAAACCTCAAGATAGAGTTTCGTAATTCCCATACGGCGAATGGTTTGCCGGGCCTTGGTGCGAACTGCCGGGTCGGTCGCGAGCCGCTCGACCGTTCGCGAGGTGACATAGGACGCAAGACGCAGGTCGTTGACGCGTGTGGCTGCTTTATCCTGTTGCGTCTGAGCAGCGGAATGACCGGGCCATGTTATTGCTGTCAATGCGATTGTACTTATAAATACGATGTGTTTCATAAGTTCACTTACCAGGGGGGCTTTTGGTCAGCATGTCTGTTTTTCCTGCGATTAGGTCGGCGATAGTATGTGTGTAACCGAATCTCTCAAGAAGTATCTTTACGACGGCGGTAATTGGGACAGCCAGGAACATCCCTATGATCCCCCAGATCGTCCCGAAGAAAATCAAAGACAGCAGAACCACAACCGGATGCAGGTCGAGTGACTCGCCCATCATCTTGGGTTGGAGAAGATTGCCGATAGTAAACTGGATGATGCCGGGAATCACAAGGACCAGTATCTTAGAAATCATGCCGAGTTCCGGATCAATCAAAGCGACCGGCAGGGGTAATATTGTTGCGATGATAGAGCCTATATTGGGAATAAAATTCAGCAGGAACGCCAGGAAGCCGAACATCCAGCCGAGCTCGACTCCCAGGATACTCAGCACGAGTCCCACGAGAACGCCTGTAATTCCAGAAGTCAGTGTCATCGTAAGCACATACCGCTTAATTCGTGACTCGACCTCCCACCACAGGCTTCCCGGCGGAGCTTTGTATGTGCCTTTTCCGGCGACCATGAATATCATGAAAATTATGACGAGCAGGCCGTTGGATATAACACCCATAATACTGCTGGCGATATCGGTGAGCACCTTCCTGATCGTATTGGTAGGAACGCGAATGAGCGGTTCGGAGGGATCTACGGAAGGGTCGTTGGGATCGAAGGCTGGATCGTTAGGATCACGTACCGGCTCATTGGGATCCGTATACCACTCGGGTGGAAGCAGGCCCCGGGTTTTGACAAGCACTTGCCTGAACTGTTTTTCATAGAAGTCCTTGCTCTCGACAATCTGATTTGCCGCCGCCGTAACGAGCAAGGCGCCAAGAATAAGAATCGCACAGCCGACGGCGACCGTTGTCAGGATTGCCGTACGGCGTGGAATACGAAGTAACTTCATCTGAACGTCAATAGCGGGAATCAGGCAGAGCGTCAGGAAAATAGCGAGCACAAACGGAATCAGCACCGAGGCAAAGAAATACAACGCCGCGGTGATGCCCAGTGCAGTCAGAATCAGCAGGCATATCGTCTGAATGCGTTGTTCGTAATTTCCACGGTCTTTTGCCATTTTCGCATTCACCAAAGATTCAGCGAAACAGTGCGAGCCGTAGAGCGTGCAATGCACACCGGAATACAGCTTCGTAACGATACCTTAATAATCCCACAGAATAACGGAATCTTCGCTGCATTGCAATAATCTGAAAATGTCTTTGTAAACAGTTTTGCAAATATCTTTTCAAAGATCATGCCCCAAAGCAAGTTTTACTCTACAATGCTCGTAGTCCTTTTGGCTAATCAAAAAGACTACGAGCTTCGTTTTAATACAAAGCGTGTTTTTGCAGTGGATACGAATCAACCGCGGAGGCTCGGGCCCAGGGGTCTTAGCATACTCGGGCCCGTCGGGATCTCAGCATTATCAACCGTGACAGCGGTGGCAACGGTGCCATCGGCGGCATCGGTCTGTGTCATGTTTCGAGACCGCCGCATTCGCTTGGCGATACCACGCATAACAGCCGGAAGTATCCGGGAGATGTACACCGGTTCGCACATAATTGGATCCTCCATTCCACAGATAACCAGTCTCATAGTCCTTTCGATTGATCAAAAGGACTACGAGTTTCGTTTTAATACAGAGCGTGTTTTTGCAGTGGATGCGAATCAACCACGATGGCTCGGGCCCAGGATTTCAGCATTATCATACGTGACAGCGGTGGCAACCGAAGAACATTCCTGTCTGTCGATCGTGGCCTTGCTGGTGATGCACGAGCCAGGACTTCATGTCACTGTCCGAGACACGAACATACAGCCCGGCCTCCCAGCGATAGAAATCGTCCCGCCAGTACCGAAACGTGAAGTCACCCCGCTCGACCGCTTCGCGGATCAGATGCCGCAGCAGCTCCGGATGCAAAGTCTCGCCGTCGTTGCTTCCATCATCCGTTGGATCCCAGATGCACTCGGTGATCAGAAATCCTTCCGCCAGCCGATCCGCATCCGCTTGAAACTTATCGATCGTCCGTGACATTTTGCCCTCTTATTTTATTATAGAGATTACGCTTTTATTGCGGCGACGAGTTGGCGGGTTTGGGGGGACTGGTTTTGGTGGGCCTGCTTGAAGGCGGTGGCCTGGGTCTGGTTTTGCTTTTTGAATAGCTCGTTGCCGGCGATGATTTCGTGCAGGGCATTGGATTTTGTTCTTGCTTGCCTTAAGAAACCAACAGCTCGCGTGCCGTAGACGCCGCCCAGCAGAGCGCAGATTCCGATACCCATCTCCAGCATCGAATCGGCCACCTGCCACGGGTCCGGCCGGTCTGCACTTACCTGCAGTGCCGTATCGGCAAGTCGGACGTTCGATTCGGTGAGAATATCCTCTGCTGTCTCGGCCGGCGGAAACTCCTTCGGCAGTCCGCAATAGGTGCTGAACGCCCGGCTCTGCACTTCGCCGAGCTGCGTGAGAGCTTGGAGTGTCTGTGATGTATCCTCGGTCCTGGCGGTCTCGGCGGCGACGATTGCCGTGCGGTTATGCAGCCAGGCGTTCTGCTTCTGAGCCTCGCTCGGTGCGAACCGAAGGCTGTCGCATCCTGCCAACAAAAGGCATATACAAGCTGAAATGAGAATTGCGACTTTCAGCGGCGTTGTTTTTTTGCATTTTTCTTTCATCGTTTTTCTCCTTTGTTTCTGTTTGAACTTAGTGGTTTTCCGCTATAATGCTGAGTACGAGACGTAGCGACTTCCAAGACCAGAGAAAATATTCAATGATGGACACGGCCAGAACATTCAAACCGAAAACAATACTGCTGTGGCGGCAGGCGGCGGAAGACACCGAAGCACGGCGGATATTGAAGTTGTTCCCATCGGCTCAGATCCGGCTGATAGAGCGGCAGCATATGACTTTTTCACCGGAGATGTCACCGTCCCGGGCATTGCTCGTCGGCAAGAGGACTCTGATGATTGGCCGGACGTCGTCTTTTGTAGGACATTTCGACGGCAGGCTCGGCCCGAATGTCCGCTGCTGTCCCTACTACAAGCTTGTTCCAGTTTCAAATGGCTGCCTCTATCTGTGCACATATTGCTATCTGGCGTTTGTCTATCGCAACTATGCTCCGCTTATCAAAATCAACATCAACTACGACACAATGTTCAAACAGATTCGTAAAGCTCTTGTGGCTGCCGGCGGCAAAGTCAGCTTTAATATGGGCGAGATGCTCGACAGTCTCGCGCTCGACCACATCACGAATCTCACAACAATGCTGGTCCCTTTTTTCGCCGGATTATCGCGTGGCTTCTTGATGCTGCTGACCAAGAGCAGCAATATCGACAACCTGCTTGCCGTCGAAGCTAACGGCCAGACGGTCGTATCCTGGAGCCTCAACAGCCAACAGATGATTGAGCAGCATGAGCTTGGTACAGCCGGCCTTTCCGAGCGTATCGATGCAGCCAGACAGTGCCAGCAGCACGGTTATCGAATCCGGATTCGTATCGACCCGGGGATTCTCCATCCAGACTGGCAGGCGGACTATGCTGACCTGATTGAGCAAACATTAACAATCTTGAAACCTGAAAATATCACGCTCGGCATGCTTCGGTTGCTGCCCGGCCATTTCCTCTTGGCTGCTGGTGCGTATGGCAATCGTGCCGGCAAGCTCCTGGACCACAACTTTGTCCGGGGAGCCTCGGACCACAAGCTCCGCTATCCGCCAAAACAACGCATCGAATTCTACTCTCTTCTAATCGATACCATTCGCAGCTTCGATAAGAACGTTTCTATCGGCCTGTGCAGGGAAACGCCCGAAATCTGGGGCGTATTAAAAGACCGCTGCAAACCAGAAAAATGCAACTGTGTAAACTGGTAGCGTGTAACTATCAAAAAGTCTCCTTGCTTTTCTCGGCACATTTCTCGATGGCCTAGAGGCGGTATTCATGGGAGATGCTCTTGGTCCAGAGCGTTTCGAGTTTCTGCTGGAGGCTGTTTTGCGATTGCAGCAGCATGCTCACATCCCGCTGTAATATATCAAGCTGCCTTTGGAGATTGACCCAACTGCCGACGATAAGCGAGGCCAGCAGTACGAGTTGCACGATTACCGAGAGATTGATCTGCCGATTCAATCGACAGCCTTTGGTATTTTTTGGAGTCATGGTTTACCTTGGTTTCGATAGCTTGTACCTTACGGTGTAAGTCGTTGCCGGGCGTTTATGATTTCTGCCGCGTTACTCAAAACTGACGGTTCCTTTGTCGAACGATTTTCAGATTCGTGCACTGCCTTTCAAAATCCATCTGCACCCGCACGATCCGGCTCTTGCTGCGGTTATCACTGCGGCAGGCCAGCAGGTCCCTACTTTCGGGACTCATAGTCACTATATCGCCGACGTTGTAATGAAGCATCAGTCTCGGCGTTTGGATTTCGGTTGTCGTGATGACATCAGGAGAAGCTGCCGTCGTGCTGCGGACGAATTCATAAAGAGCATCGGTATCGTCGATTTCATCCGGGGTCCCGAGCATCTCGTCGTCGGCTCCCGCGAAGATGCTCTGATCTGAGACTTTGCGATAGTTGAACTGATGCGGCAGTGTAATTACATGGTCGATGACCGGGGCCGTTGAATTTACCGGTCCATCCGCGACGCTGCAGGATAATCTCTCATCGCCGTTTACCGATGCTGTTATCCTGAATTTCAGCAGGCCGGTGATTGCCGCCGTCCAAGTGTCTTCGTCGAGGCAATCGCTGCTGAGCCACAAGCCGCACTCGTCGGGCAGGTTGTTGAAAGCATGAAGGTACTGCGACCAGCTCTGGCCGCCGTCGTACGAGACCTGCAGGAAATAGCCCAGCGAGTCTCCCTGTAAGTTGGTGGTCAAGGCCGGCCGGAAGCGCCTGCGGCGATGAACGAAATTGCTGCTCTGGAAGATTCTCGAAAAGTCGAACGCATCCCCCTGGTTGTACGGGGCGCCGCTGTACTGGCCCGCCTCGTTCAGGCACCATTTGCGATAGACATCCCTGACCTGATAGAAGTCGGGATTGGTCGAGGGCGAGAATTTGTCGTATTCGGTGTCTTCGAGGCCGGCGTCCCAGGCCTTGACCAATTCGAAAGTGGCTTCATAGACTTTGAAGTCACCCCTGCCGAGGTATCTGTGAGTGATCGGCCAGAAGTTCTTCCTGCTCCGCAACTCTGCGATATCTGTTTTTGAGATGCTCAATTGGTCGCCGGTGTGCTGACAGTTCAGCTCAACGGCTCTGCCTGTGCCGGGCTTATAGAACACAATCGCCTTGTCGGGCCCGGTAGGCTCAGAGAGCGGGACGAACTTGAACATCAGGCCGATCGTCTCGCAGCATCTTCGTAGCGCTTCGGCGAGATTGAGCCCCGTGACATCGAGGTCGCGGACGATTCGGTTTCCCGTCCACGCTCTCAACTGAGCTATGGTCGGCATCTGCAATTGTCCGTTAGCTATGTATTCACAGAGCAGATAATCGATTACCTCCGCGTAGCTCCAGGGCCTGCCTTGTGTGGATTCGGCGGCAAAGACCGTGTAAGTTTTGTTTTCGACGTCAATCGATGCCGGACAGGCGTTGCCTTTGCTGTCGGGATTGAATACCGTGTCAAGGCCGGCCAGAAAAACGTTGGAGCCATCTGCTTTTGCCAGCCGTCGGCCGTAGACTGAAATCCGCTTGAGATTTGTGCCGAAGTCCCTCGCTGTAATTTTCACCGTTTCGTCGTCGTCGGTTCGTCGTGTTTCGATGCTGTCTATTTGGTCGTTAAAGATGGGGAAGCTGAATACCGCCGCACCGGGCGGGATGTCGTTATAATATTGCCGAATGCAAACAGTTTTTCCCGCGGCAAATTCATATTCGATATCCTCGACTGCTTTGGTGATTTCGCCGGTATGTGCAGCGGGATTGTAAACGAATTTGGCCGAGCTAAACTCCGGCCAGTCTCCTCGTACAATCTCTATAGTCTCCAGAGATGGACATAACGTCCCATCGATTAAAATTGAGACGGACGCTGCGGGAAGTGACAATCGCCTCTGCTCTGATTGGAAAAAGTCAATTCTGTTGGACATGTTTCAATTCTCGTTTTAGCTCCCGGATTGACCGTGGATTGTTGAATTAGACACGCTCGGCACTTACTATATCGATTGGGTCGAGGTTAGCGGCATCGAGCTGAATGCTCTGTTGTGCCGACGAACTATTCTCTATGGCGTCGGCATCTTCGACCCTTATGGCGAACAGGTATTTGCCGGCTTCGAGTGTGTCACTTTGATAGCTGTAAAACTTTCGTCCCTGGTAGATGATTTTGGCCAGAGTGTTGTTGTAGTCGATTTGTCCCGTCCGGCTGTCATAGTAGATGTTGAAACACGCCGGCGGCGACTTCTGTTCGAGGCAGCAATAGAACCAGGTTAGTCGTATCCTGTTGCCTGCGGCTTGTTCGGCTCTTAAGGCGAAAACTTTATTCGGCTGCGGCTTTACCAGTTCGCCGCTCGCATCGATCGACACTTTTGTCGCGGCGGCTAACGTATTTTCCTGATAACCGCAATGATTGAATCGGCGGATTACATAGAAGTACGTCGAATTGCTGTGGTGTGACAGGAAACAGGGTGGTGAGATAACGTCGGCATTCCGCTCAGCCACAGTCAGGATGTTCGCAAAGTCTATCAGGTCCATGCAGCTTCCACGGTAGAGCGCCGAGCAGCCGGCAACACGAGCCCAGAACCAGCCCAGGCTCAAGATTGTTCCCAGCTTAAAAGCATTGGCGGTCATTCCATTGAAAAGCGCGCCTCTCAGCCAGCATCTTTCTGTTCTCGGTAAGCCGCAAATTGTTTCCAACGTCGCCGATGCAGTCGAGGCGGCACCGACAAGCCCTGCGAGGGAAACAGTCGCAGAGGGGACATGAATTGACGCCGGACTGATTGATCCTGCAAACATCGCAAACGGTTCTCGACGAAGCCAATTAACTTCCTCGGCGCTCAACGCACGATTGTAAACAAAGATGTACTCTATCTTGCCATTCCAGCAATTATAATAGTTGGAATCTTCGTAAGTGCCGCCGATACCGACGAATTGATTATCAATTGTATTTAAGGTGCCGGTACTTGATGTTTCCGAAGCCTCCAGGACGCCATTCACGTAAAGCCTGCCTTCGCCGACCCGCCATGTGCCAGCAACATGCACCCATTCGCTGCCGTCTGTTGCATGTTGCGATGTCGACATAATCACACAATCCGTTCCAGAGGTATAAACACGCCATGAACTCTTGCCGGTAGCCTGTGCGTGTAAACGAACGGGCCTTGAATAAGCGCTTCGGGCGAAAATGTTATTGGTCTGACTGGCGCTTTGGTTAACGAGTGCCACGACACTCACCTGGTTCGTGAGGTCCCAGCCGAATTTGCCGGTGCCGCAGTCTATACAACGCTCGGTGCCGAACTCCAGGCAGGACCCATGTTTGCCCGGTTTCCAAACAGGTGCGGTTGAGTTGTAATGGAAGCTGCCGTTGTTACGGCGGAGACCGCAATCCGCGACCTTTTCGCCGGTCGCTTCGTTGAGCAGCCAGCATCCGGCTAATCCCCTGGCGAGCGGATGGCTCCAGTTGATTTGGTATGCCCTGATCGGCTTAAGCAGTGGCATCTAATGTTGCTCCATAGAATTTGTAGATAAAGTTGTATTTGTCGTTGTACTGTGCCCTGGCGTTTTGCCAGTCGGCTCGAATCGCATCGGCTATCTCAGCCTGCGTCTGGCCGGCGAGCACTACGATGGTTCGCGATGCTTCAATCAGCGAGCCGGCTGCCAAGGCGTCGATCTCTGCCTGTTGAAGTTGTGCTGCTATAGTGCTTTCCGGCGTTGGCACAATTCCGTCGACCGGCGCATCAATCGGGATATGATAAAAAAGCTGAGCCTTTCCCTTGCCGGATTCGGTCCTGTTAATTTTTCCAATGTGAATATCAGCCATGTTCGCCTCCTTATGTCGATTGATAGTTCCAGCACTGAACGTATGCCCTGATATTGTGGCTGTCCGTCGAGCCGGTTTGCTGGGCGCCGATCCGGAAATGAGCCAGGTCTTTGACAACGAAGCTCAACTGCTGTGGGTCGACGCTCTTGTCACCCTGCATCTCCCAGACAGGAGTATCGTCATAGTTGGAACCGTCGAGAGAGCCGTAGAGCTTGATCTTAACCTCATCGGTCGGGGTCGCATCGTAGTCGATCTCAACGGTTACATGAGCACCCTCGTATCCGTTTGTCTCCATATCGACATCGGACGAATATGATTCGGTCGTGCCGGAAAGTGTGATATAGCCGTCGCCCGTCCCGATTATCTGAGACTGCGAGGCCCAATTCTTTTTTGTCGTTGCCATAGTGAACTCCTGCAATTAGCACTGGTTAATCTAAGCTTATATCCAGGTCGCCCGCTTCGAATTTGGCTGTGTCTGAACCGCCGATGGCTTTAGGTTGACTTAACGCGCCATGGGCCAGCATGTTGCCGCCGGTTACTGCATCGAACAGGGCGAAGTGGGTAATCGTACCCCAGCTTCCGGTTGCCTGGCCGAAGGTGATGTCACCGGCGTTATCCAGGGAGCCGCCCGATGCGGCGTTCCAGTCGGAAGCGGATGTTTGTACCCGTGCGTAGGCATTCCCGCTCGGCTCGGCGAATCCTGAGCCGTCATCGGTCGGGTCTGCGGTTGAAAGTGCCACATAAATGACCGGCGGCGTATAGCTGCCTTTTCCAAAAATGTGGTCCAATATCTTGTTTTCCCAATAATCTGAAAAACCGCCCATGTCACGTCTCCTCAATGGTCATCGTTCTTTTCAGCTCGGTGTCCTTGTGATTACCGCCTCGGCATCGGTCGGGGTTTGAGTCAAGAGGACTGTCTGCCCATCGTCATCGTAATATTTGATTTCACCGGTCGATTTGTCCTGTACGGCTTTGTTGGCGAGCAGCTTATCGGCGGTCACCCTGCCCGATCCGGACCATACGATCTCTTCGCCGGCAATGAATGTGTCGCCGTCAGCGGGATTCGCTCCGGACTGCAGAAATACCTGGACGCAGTATCTTCCTGCGGGGATGTTCACATCAAAGCTGCCGACGTACCTGCTGCCGCTCTTGTCGGTAAGGCCGATGTCATAATCGTTCGCCGTACGACTACCTGTGCCCCATGCCTCGAAAACCTTTCCTGCGACATACCAGACGTCCCCGGCGCCGTTTCGTACAACCACATACAGCGTGTTGCCCGATGCGTAATTTACCTGTATTTCGTTTGCCATATTTGACTCCTCTGTCGACGATTCTGCTGTGTACCTGTTTAAGCTTCCTCTGTCCAGGTTCCGTTCTTGGCTATGGTTGCCCAATCGCCGGCTTCGTCGGCGACTACAGTAAGTGACGCCCCGATCGTGTTTGCCGATTTATACTTTTCCGCTGTCTGGCCGCTGTCGTCACGGATTGCCGCCGTACCCGGATCGATGCGTAATTGCTGCGCTGCCTGGACGGCGAAACTGAAAATCGTTCCCGCAGGCGCCGAGGCGGGCAGGGTTAGTGTCACCGTCGCGGTGGCTCCGAGGTTGCTGTGGACGCTGCCGGATTCCGCTGCCGTGAGCGTGTCATCGGCAGTGTGCGCCTCGACGGTCTTTTTCAGACCGCCGGCCCCGTACGGAATTGTGATGTTATTGCCTGTCCGGCAGTCGGTTATCGAGTCAATGTCACCGCCTGAAGTACAGACCTGGGCCAGGCGAATGTGTGGTGTGGTTGCCATATCCGGGAAGCTGCTGTATTCGTTGGTGACGAGTGTGCCAGACGAATTCAGATAGATGTAAATATTCTGCTTGTCGTCCGCCAACGTAGTGCCCGACGAGCCTGCGTAGCTGATCAGCTCCGTGCCCAGCCAGAACTTGCCCGGCTTGATGCCGACGTCCAGCCCGCCTTCGTCGTAGACTCTCAGGTCGTTCGCCCGGCGTGCAGCCAGCAGCAGCCGATACAGCAATTTTCTAAAGTGAAGGTAATACGGAGCCGTACCGGTCGGAATATACTCGACGCCCGTCTCGCCGTCGGACTGCATATTTAGCAGATCGTTGTCGGATGGATAAACTTCAGCCATAACTTTCTCCTTTTTCTTTTAAGTTCAATCATTGTTCTCGATCCCCAGCAGAAGTTGATTCATCTGTTTGTCGAACGAAGAAATACTTAATCCTTCAGCCGGTTTTGCTCCAGGGGTCACTGTAATAGGGCCGGTTTCAACGGGATTGCTTTGGTTGTCCGATTTGTCGGTCACTATGACGCCGAACTTGTAAGTTCCGCTCTTTAGCTCCGGTGTCGTCCAGTCAATCGTATCGGCGTCGAGGCCGAACTGGCCGAGGCCGAAGCTGCCCTTTGCAAAACCGACCGCAGCCGCCGAGTCATAGCCGAAATCGCCCAGGCCGAATCCGCTCATGGCGAAACCGGCTTTATCCTGCCGGGCCGGCCAAATCCTGATCGGCGAATCGGTCAGCGGATTGTCGTAATCGATTTGGCTGGTGCCGTTGTCAAAATAGATTTCCGCAGTTGTACCGGCTGGCAGATTCTGGCTTCGCAGCAGAGTGATTTTCACGCGTCCACTGTCAACCGGTCGGATATACTCGCTGTTGAAATCGGTGTACGTGTCTTCGGCCTCGACTGCGAAGACTTCAAGCCGAACCGGGGATTCGAAAGAAGTGTGGATCGGAACAACCATCTGTCTTTGTCGGCTGTCGAGCGTTGTCCCTGCGTATCGGCCGTTTACATATACCTGATGGAACTTATCGCTCCAGGCAGATCGCCACTTTACTAATGCGACTCTCGGGGCTTCGACGCACTGACCGTCCGCCCAAATGCCTGCGGGCAATTCAAATGCTTTGACCGATTCTATACCTGTGTTGATAAGTGACATTTCTTTTTACATCCTGATGTAACGCCCGGTTAAACCGGAGGCTAAATATTAGGTACAAGCTAATTGCGTATAGACGATTTCGTAATCGACGACGATGCCGGTGCCGTTCGAGTGTTCGCCGCTAACCTTGAAAGAATCCATCCTTAGGTTGGCCAGTTCCCGGCCGCTTCTTGTTACGAGTGTATGTGTCTCGCCGTCCATGTAAGCCGATATCGCATCGATTCTGTCGTTCATTTGCTCCCGGCTTTTTGCTCGCAGTGTTCCTGTTTGTTTTATCTGCCTGCCGCGTCGTCCAAGGTCGATACTGATCGCGCCGTCCAGCCCGGGCACGACCCTCTCGATAGAATCCCGGCTGAAACTGCCGGCGCTGATGTCCAGCGCTTGCTCGTCGAACAATATTTGTGAATCTAATGTGACTCTCATCTGCCTTCTCTTTACAAACTAATCCCGCATTAATTTTCCGGATGATCCGATTTTGGTGGCATCGGCCTGCCCATCGGAATCGACGTCGATACTGAGCCTGCACCGTTCCCTTGCCCTTGTAAAAAGCTTCTGATAGTACAGACTCTTCTTCCAGAAATTCTCATCTTTGGTTTTGCTCGCCGACATTGCATACACGCTTGAGATCACCGCAAAAACAGATGCCAGCCTCAGCACACTCGTATCCAGAATGTCCTCGATATCGATGTCACTTTCAGGGTTGCCGGGCTTGATGCCGAAGTATTCGGTCATCTGGAATCCAACCTCGTTTGCCTGTGGTCCGAAGGTGCTGATGCGATATGATATATCGGTCGCGGCCGGCGGCGCGACGACGGCGGCCTCTGAATCCGGCCTGATGACGGAAATGCAAAGCTGCGTCGCCGAATCCACTGAGATGATCTCGTACCCTCCGTCCAGCGAACCGTCTGCGGATTGCAGATATACGACTCCGCCCGCTGAGACCTGTGCAGAGACAAAATCCGCCGTGCTTGCCGTTAATGTCGTGCCGCTGAGCGTTGCTCCGGTTCCCGCCGCCAGTACCTGCCAGGGCAGATGCAGCTCCCCGAACAGGATTGGCTCGTATTTCAAAATGTCGGCGTCGTTTGAGAAACTAATCATTTCGTTCGTCTCCTTGTGAGGATGGAATCCCGCATGTGGCGCGGGATTTCCATCCACACACTGCCCCGCAATGAGTTGCGGGACTCAATTCTTAGCTGGTGCTTAGATTGCGAATTACACCGTGTGCCGCTTCGTTTTTGAGCTCCACGGTATATTCGCCGATCAGCTCGCCGCACTCATAGTCGCCGCTGCTTGCCAGGGGTTTGAAGTGGAAGCTTCGTCCCGCCAGTGGCAGCACCCGGATCCGCGAAGAATCCAGCAGCATCGCTGCATCCTGCGGCATCCAGCGCGTTGTGACAATTTTGCAAACTCCGAAATCGCTTTCATAGATGCTTATCATATCGGTGAAGGTGGTGTCATTGGCGCCGTATGCCCGGCTGTCGGAACAAAACGCATTGATCTTGCGCTTCTGGAAACCGCCGACGATGATCAGGTCCACGTTGCCGCTGCTGTTTTCCCATATCTGCCTGAGCACGTAGTTGATCTTGGCCTCGTCAAGGTCGGTCCCCGTCGGAAAGCCGCTGTCACCGGTGTGAAAAAGATTTGTCGCCAGGTGCTGGATAACGCCCTTCATTGATCTTCGTACAGAACCGGAGCCTTCGGGGTTGCCGGCAGGCTGGCCGCCATTGATGATGGTATTTTCCAGATCGCGAATCAGCTCCCGCAGCCGTTCCTGCTTTTGATGGTCCATCTCGTCGGCCAGACCCAACTGGCTCGCAGCCATATCCGTCCCGCTGATTTCCACCGCAGCGGTGAATATCTGCGTGTAGTTGCCGCACCGGCTGCGATTGGTGAATCTCGCATTGGGCTTGTCCGACCCTTCGAGAGCGGCGTTTCCGAGAATGTTGATCACCATGTTGTCGGCCAGGTTCTCCGGCGTGGTGCCTGCGTAACCTCGGACTACGGTCAGCGTATTGGTGGCGATGCCGGTCACCAGCATCAGCTCCTCGCTGCCCTCGACCTGAATCTGATCGCCCACGCGGAATCTATCGCCGTTATCGACGACAAAGTCAGTATCGGCGCTCGGGTCGGTATATGTGCTGTCGTTGATCGAGTCCTTATTGGGCAGAAGCTCATCTTCGAGCCATTCATGATGCGTGCTGGTTGCTTCTCTCATCGAATCGCCTAAGGCATCCAGCAAAGGTGCTTCGTAAGGCGAAATAATACTGACCACATCCGAGACGTCCTCGGCCAGCTCCGGCAGGGTTGTCCCGGCCGAATACGTTGCTTTTCCTGTAAAAGCCATTGCTTTTTCTCCCTTATTTGTGCCTGTCATTCCTGCGAAAGCAGGAATCCATTTCTTTAATTACTGTTAGCTATAAGAAATTTCTTCGCAGTTTCAGATACTCATGCAAATCCGCTCGATTGCCCGTGGTGGCCGCCTTTTTCGCCGCTCTTTCGAGGATTGTCTGGTTGTTTGTCACCCGGTCTCTGGCTCCGGCGGTTTTTTTTGCCGTCATGGCTCCACCGATCCCGCCGAACAGATATTGCTTTTCCTTCTTTAACTGCTCAATTACGCCGGTCACATCCGCTTCACTCTCGTCCTGCATTCTGGCTTTGGCAATGAGCACCGCCGTTTCGAGATCGACGGCTCCCGCGGCGGCTAATTGACGCATCAGCTTTTGTTCGGCCTGAATGTCACTCAACTGATCAGACATTTGTGATGTTTGCGACTTTGCCTGGGCCAGTTGCTCGGTCAGCGCTTCGATTTTCTTCTCGGCACTCTGTGCCCTCTTGCGATAGCGGATTGATTCGGCCACCGGGACAAGCTTCATGCCGTCATTGTCGCCTGCCGGCGTTATGTCTTCTGACATAATATCCTGTGTCTCAATCGGACTCATACGATCTCCCTTCTTTGTTCTCAGTTGTGAGTTCATTGTACATCGACAACGAACAAACTATCTACTCTCATATCCTAACTCTCTGAGCACCTGCCCAGTCGGTACGCCCAGCTCTTTCTTGATCTGGGCCTCTTTCAATTTTTCCATCATGTTTTCCGGTAGCGGGCTGGGAAAAATTATCTCGACGTTTCGATCCTCATCGCGGGTTTTGTAGATATTCGCGGTGTCGAGCATCTCCAGAACCATCCTGCAGATTCTTTTGAGCCCATCGCTGTAAGTGAATCTCTTTCGTTCGTTCTTCGAGAGCATTCCCATCAGTGTCAATCGAAGTGCGACCGCACTCGTCAGGTTGCCGAGCTTGTTCTTCAGGACGCCGGCCACGATCGGGGTGACTGCACTTACCTTGTCCATTGCCTCTCTGATCTCTGCGATATGCAGGCCCTCGCTCGGCGTAGCCGCATCGCCGCCGAACTCCTCAATCGCTGCCTCCGGATTGTCGGTGTACCACATCCTGCCGGGGGCCACGGGCTTTTCCTCAAAACCTTCGATCCCTTTACCCAGATACATTTTGAACGACTGGAACGTGATTCTGCTGGCCCTGTCACTCAACCGGGTATTCAGCTCATCCTGCATCGGTATCAGCGGCTCGACATCGCTGAGCCCTTCGTAATAGTACGGCTGGGCGATGTTCTGGATATGAACGACTGGCAGAAAGCCCCAGGGCAATCGGCCTTCGGCAACGAGCTGCTTGTCTTCGTATCTCTGCCAGGCGCCGGCAGAGGTGACCTCCGTCACGGCGACAACCTGGCGAGTATCGCTGCTTCGACCGCCACCCGACAGGAGTCTTGCAAGAAACGAGTTTTTCCTGCTCAGGGC
>DQCG01000099.1:0-779 GCA_003533825.1 Phycisphaerales bacterium | reverse complement strand
AGGTCGATTGTCTGCGCGAACTGCAGCACATCATCGAGGGACCCCGCGTTGCGGGAATCCACAGAGTGGGTTTGTGAGGAGGAGGAAGTGATGCGTTCGATGATTTTATCGCCAGGCCTGACGAAACAATCAACAAAGCCGTAGACACTTCCGAGCACTGCCATATCCTGGAAAAATCCGATATCGCCGTTGGCCGCGAACACTGCCTTTAAGATGCTTTCAATTTCTGCACTTTTTGGCTCATCCGGCGATTTGGAAACAAACGCGATGGGCTTGCCGAACAAAAAATCCACAGTTGCATTAACTCGCCATGCGATATCATTTTCGATGACGACCTCTTTTCGCTGCACTTGGCTGACCGGCCTTGCGCCGAAGACGCCCGCCTGACCTGTGTGCACCAGGCCGGTGATTCTCGCCGGCAGGCCATATTCCTGGGCTTGCATGTAGCACCGTCCGGATTCGTTCACTTTTCGGTCGGCGGCTCCGGTCCCGGTCGTCTCGATCTTCGGATTGGAATAGTAATCCCACAGCCGACCGAAATGCCTCTGAATATCGACCGACTGCGTATCGACGAGCCACTCGAGGTAGTCACCTTGAAGTAACTTATCTTCAAATATATCAAGTTCAAATCCCATGCTTTATTCTCCCTTATTCAATTGTCACGCCCGAGTCGGCCGCGGGGTGCTTCGACTTGCCGTCGGCTCCGCCGGGCGAATATCATCGCCCCCCATAATTGGAGCTACATGCGGTTTTGGTGCGAAAATCTACAAAATTGTAGA
>DQCG01000313.1:11908-20692 GCA_003533825.1 Phycisphaerales bacterium | reverse complement strand
AAGACCTTTCGGGATGGGAAGATCCGTCGCTTCAAGTACGGTCGGGAAGAAGTCGATTCCTGAGATGAAGTGTTCTGAGTCGACGGTCCTTTGCTGAACGACGCCGGGCCAGCGGACAATCCATGGCGTACGCGTGCTGACAAGGTATGCATTGCATTTTGCGAACGGGATTGCAATGCCGTTGTCGGAGAGGAACATTACGAGAGTATTGTCCTCAAAACCGGACTCTTTGAGAGCCTTAATCGTCTTGCCAAAGGTGTCATCCAGCCGACGAACGGAATTGAGGTAATAGCTCAATTCTTGTCTGACACCCGGCAGGTCGGGCACGAAACCGGGAACTTCGACTTCGTCAGGCTTGTATGTCTTCGATGGTTCTTTCGCCTGCTTGATGGGTTTTCCGGGGATGTGATATGGGCGATGGGGATCGTGAGAGTTGACCATAAAGTAAAAGGATTTGCCTTCGCCGCGACACCGAGCGAGGAATTCCCTGCAGTATCCGTAGTAGAGTTCCGGGTCCCGGCCGTTGCCTAATTCTTTCTGGTCGTGGTAAAAATCCCATTTGTAGTCGGCATGTGGCGTTGAGTGGCCGACTTTGCCAAGAACTCCGGTTAGATAGCCTGCATTTTTAAGGGTTTGCATGATGGTAGATATGTCACGTTTGGTGTGCATAAAACCCATAATGCCGCTGTTGTGCCCGTAGAGTCCTGTTGCGAGGACGCCCCGACTTGGCTGACAGATGGCGACATTGACGTGCGCGTTTTCAAATCGCAATCCTTCGGCGGCAAAAGCGTCAAGATTTGGAGTGAGGCCGGGCACTTTCCCGCCAAAACAGCCGACGGAGTTACAGTGGAGGTCGTCAGCGGTGAAGAGTAGAATATTCAGCTTTGGCTTTCGTGCCCTCGATGCCTGGGCAAAGGAACCTATAGCCAGAAAAGAAGCAGTATTCAATCCTATAGTTCTGAGAAAATCGCGTCTATTCATTTTTGCCCTCACCATTATTCCTGCTCAATCTCTGAAGAGTGTTGAATCTCTTTGATGATCTGCTTTGCTTGTTCGACATGGTTCTCAGGAACGAGCACACCCGGAACCATACCGTCAAGACAATAAGCTCCCTGCAAATTCTCGTTGGTAATCTGAACTGGGATTCCTGCATTCTCAAGACTTGCCTTCATCAGATAGGCAAACGTAATATCGCTCGCTGCAAAAACCTCGACGTATTTGTCCATGTGATCACCTCTTTGCCTTGCCAACAGAGGACTGATTTGTTGTCCACTGTTACTAATCCTATTCTACCCGCCAGAACTTCTTTTCGGACTCCCAGCTTTTGGATATTTCTCCTGTTGGCCGTACGACAACCGCTTTACATTCCGTCGTGATTGTCCCATCGGGTAGGAACAATTTTGCGGCCACTTTCATCCCCCTGCTTCCTTTGTGCTCCAGCCAGCCGACTGCCTTCAAGGGTGTATTGGTTGGCGTTGGCTTTCTGTAGATTACGTTCAGTCTCAGGGTAACAAACAGATTATCAAAATTTCCATCCAGCATAACGGTTCTGCCGGAGGTCTCATCTAAAATCGCGGCGACAACTCCACCATGTACAATTCCCGGGTATCCGTTGAACTGTTCGGGTATGGTAACAACCGTCTCAACCTGGTTTGATTCAAGATTGTTGTACCATACCATTTTTAGTCCAAAAATATTCTCACGACCACAAACAAAACATGTTCTGGATGTTGGTTGTCGTATCATTGAACCCAAAATTTCCTACTTTCCGTTTCCTGCTATTATTGTGACAGTTATGGTACGAATCCTACTTTTGGTCGGATTGCCGAAGTTCTTCTCTTCCATCGTCGGACTTGCTCCCAATTCCGAAAGAAGTATCGGTTTTACGACGCTTGATCATAGCACGGATACCTGTCAGTGGTAGCGAGGCACTTGCGAGGTAGTTGGGTAACCTGTGTTTTTCACCAAACACCCACTCGCATACACCATTCTCTCTGAAGTCGGTTACAAGATCAATGACCGTTTGATCTGCAAGTTTGGGATCCACGATATCCAGCGTGTACACAAACCAGCCGGTGGGTGTGGCCCAATAAGCACCGTTTTGATACGTATCATGAGCGGCAACGCACGTTTCCCAATAGACGCCGCCCGGGAGATGCCGAATCTGGCCTTTTTGTACTATCTGTGGGTAGTTATCCCTAAAGTATCCGGCTATTGCCTTTGACTGGTTGTCATCAGCAACTCCAAGATAGACCGCGAAGGCGGATCCCCAGATATGATGCTCTCTGCAATTAACTGTAGCTGCTCTGAACAGACCGGTTTGCGAATCCCAGAACACTTCCCGAATACTTTTGGCTATGGTATCGGCCTCTCGCTTCCATTCGTCCGCATCGGCTTTGCGTTCGACTGCGTTTAATAAATCGGACAGTCTATGACAGGCCTCGACATATAAAAGAGAGCAAAAAAGGATGTCGCCCTGCATACGAACTGTGTCTGTAAAGCCATAGGGACAACGGTCCCATCCATCATTCTCAATATGAACCAGTCCTGTTTCAGGATTATGCGGTACGGCATTCATTGTCCTGACAAGGTGATCGATAACCTCGCCAAGGAACTTTGAGTCCTTCGTTTTCTGGTATGTGTGCCAGGCCACGGCGATGGTGAATTGCGATCCATCGGCTACCGGATTTGCACCCATTGTCCCGAAGCCGGGCTTGTATATAGGACGGCCGTCGAATGTAACGCAGTCCACTCCTGCGCCGTCTGCCCTGATGCTGCGTATAAAGATCTCGCATGCTTCGCGCAATTCCTTTTCGGAATACGAATCAATGGCCCCTTCCAGCGTGTAGGCAAAATCTCGCAGCCAAAATGCCTCATAGCCAATTCCCACCTGGGGCGGAAACGCAGCAGTGCCATCCTTCATCGTACGTTTGCCGGCACGGATGAGACGGTGGGATTCACTTTCAAGCCAGGTGACCGCCTCGGCTAAGGTCGCAGGACGAGCAAGAACTGCTGGAATTTCCGAAGCCAACATGAAAGCAACAATCAGAAGAACCAGAATGAAGTTTCTGGACATCCAGGGCCTCTCCATGTATTTTCCGGTGGTCTTATGCTCCATGATTCTTAGACGTATTACTATTCGAAGTTTTGCCTGTTCTATATCGGAGTCTAAGCTGGTGCGCGGCGACGGTCAAGATAAATCCGCGGCTTTGCCTGGCCTGTTGGAGACGATGCCGTACCATTTTCTTGCTATCCGCGCCAAGAGCGATATACTTGTCTCTGAGAGTCTAATGCAGCAACTGATATAAGAAGCTCAGGGTATTTTACTTGTTTGAAACGATGATGAAAACCTGCACAAGTTGGCTGATAATTATAATAATTGTAGCGGGATTGCCTCCCTCGGCGTTCGGCGCTGAAATAGAAACACTGTTAGTCATAGAGCCGGGTAAAGAAAATCCGCGCAATTCCGAAGGGGATATAATTGAGTTGAAAGACGGGCGTTTGTGCCTGATTTATACCCGATTTACAGGCGGCAGCGGCGACCATGCAGCAGCCGATCTTGTCAGGCGCACTTCCGATGATGACGGCAGGAAATGGAGCGATGACAGCATTGTGGTGCGCCGTCCGGGTGGATTGAATGTGATGTCCGTATCGCTTCTGCGGCTGAGCAGCGGGGATATTGCACTGTTCTACTTACGTAAGACTTCAAAGGAAGATTGCCGGCCTTTTATGTGCATCTCGAAGGATGAAACAGAGAGCTGGAGTCAGCCGACTGCCTGCATCACGGACAAGGTGGGCTACTATGTTCTGAACAATGACCGTGCCGTACAATTAAGTGCCGGCCGGTTAATCCTGCCTGTCGCCTGGCACCAGGGCCCCGGTGAGCCCCGTGACACGGCCGGTGTGATCATGTGTTACCTCTCCGATGATAACGGGAAAACCTGGCGACGCAGTAAAGACTCATTCAAAGGGTACGGACCCGGCGGACAGCGCATTACGGTGCAGGAACCGGGCGTTATTGAACTTAAAGATGGCCAATTGATGATGTTCATGCGGACCAATGCAGGGAGCCAGTATATCTGTTACTCCAGGGATGGCGGTGAAATCTGGTCAAAGGCCCGACCATCAGGTCTCGCTTCTCCTTTAAGCCCCGCCTCCATCGAGCGTATTCCCTGGACGGGCGATTTGCTATGTGTCTGGAATGACCATTCCGGAATCCATAGGTACCCGGCAGGCCGTCGAACACCATTATGCTTGGCTGTTAGCCGGGATGAAGGTAAAACCTGGAGCAGGTCCGGAATTATTGAGGGCAATCCTGATGGGTGGTATTGCTACACGGCGGTCACGTTCGTAAAAAACCGGGCGCTGTTGGCCTATTGTGCAGGTGACAGGAAAATAGGAGGATTGAATCGCCTTAAGATTCTGGCGCTATATAGAGATTGGCTGACCTCTATTTCTCACGAATAGAGAACGTCGAGCGGTGAGCGTACCTTTTGGAAACTCTCTGCTCGCGAGCTTTTCTTAGTAACCTGCAAGGGCTTGAAAGGCTGTTTAGTAATCCTTAAACCTTCTCATCCATTTTGGCCAGTCTTGTGGTTTTATGCCGCCGGCTTTGGTCCAGGGGCCGGATGTATCGAACTCACGATGCCACTTTAGTGTCCACAGCTCTTTTACACCCACCATCTGACAGGACCAATCCATAAAGACAGTGCTCACAAATCCATGGTGACGGTTCATGCAGCATGGCAACGTGCTGTCAGTCCATGCATCCTCGAATTCAGGAGGATTACCTATGCTCGACGGACACGCCCACCAATAGACACTGTCTGTCAAAAGAGGAATGTTACCTGCCCCTTTGACCTTCTATTTCAAAGAGAGATAACGAGCTTAGTTGGTATGCTTGTCTGCCATGATTATAACACAACCGATCACGGTGATGCAAGTAAAAGAGCATTCCTGCTCTAAGAGTTTCTCCTATGGCTACTCTGGCGTTTTATCTCTGAAAATAAGTCCTATGATACGCATCAAGGCAAGATATTCGTAGAACGAGGTGGAAATGGACGTGGATAGCAGGTACAATGACGCGCAAAAAGCTGAAAGATATTAGTAGTAAAATGGAGCTGATAAAATGAAACACATCATTCCAACAAAAACTTTGATATTGACGTTATTGCTGAACTGGTGCCTGGCTTGGCCGGCTGATGGTAATACTCTGCTTTGGCAGATAGGCAAGGCGGATAACGATACGTCGGAGTTCGCTCTCGGGCCGGACCGGAGCAATCAGTATTCAACGAGTTTCCCCAACGACGCTCTTTTTGTGGCCGGCCAGTCGGACCCGAAACAGGACTGGCCTTATATACAGCCGGGCCCGGCGGATATATGGGCCGGCGGCAAAAGCCACAGCTTCACCATTCTGTTCGGCCTGAAGAAGACATCAACCGAGGGCAAAGGGCAAATTGTGCTGGACTTCGTCGATACGCACAGTGCCGTTCCGCCGAAAATGGAAATTAAAATCAACGACATATCCTTTATCCGTGAACTGCCCAAAGGGGCCGGCGACGCTTCGGCTCATGGCCGGCCGGATAAGGGCCGTGAGTGCCGGCTCGGTATCGATTTTCCCGCCGGCGTTATGAAGGTGGGTACCAACAATGTTATTATAACTTCACTCGAAGGCAGTTGGGTACTGTACGATTATGTGGCTCTGAATGTGCCGTCCGGTATTGAGGCCGGTCCGGTCGAAACCACGACCAAGCTGATAGATGTTCAAAGCCAGCCGCAACTGATCAGGCGAGGTGACGGCCGAATGTTTCAGCCGGTGCAGGTATCGGTTCTGCACATCGGCGAGCCGGCTGAGGCTGTCGTCACGGTCAACGGAAACGAATCGGCCAAACAGCCGCTGAAACCGGGCTACAAAGTCATCGAGGGCTTCGCTCCGGCGGTCCGGGAGCCGACTTCCGTACAGATCGAAGCAAAGGTAGCGGGCAAGCCCATCGGCAGAAAGACGGTTACCATCAAACCTGTCCGGAAATGGGAAGTATATTTGCTGCACCATTCCCACGTGGACATCGGCTATACTCACGTTCAGACCGAAGTCGAACGGAAACACTGGCAATATTACAAGCAGGTTATCGATCTGGCCGGCAAGACGGCGGATTATCCGGCCGGCTCGGCGTTCAAGTGGAACGTCGAGGTACTATGGGCGGTCGAAAGTTTTCTGAAGCAGGCCTCGCCGGAGGATGGGCAGGCTTTCATAAACGCCGTGAAAAAGGGCTGGATCGGCCTGGATGCTTTGTACGGCAACGAACTGACGGCATTGTGCCGGCCGGAAGAGCTTGTACGGCTGGTGGATTACGCCCGGGTACTCAGGCAGCGATACGATGTCACAATCGATACGGCGATGATTACAGACGTGCCGGGCTATACGTGGGGTATCGTGCCGGTTTTGGCAAAAAGCGGAATAAAATATTTCTCCGTCGGCCCCAACCGCGGGCACCGTATCGGCTATACGCTCTCGACCTGGGGCGATAAACCTTTTTATTGGGAATCGCCGTCCGGCAGGGACAGTATTCTCTGTTGGGTGGCCGGCGAGGGTTATTCATTCTTCCACAGCGGGCGTCTCGATGCCGGAAGGCTCTTCGATTATCTCAAGCGCCTGGGCGAAGCGGAATACCCTTACGATATGGTTCAGCTTCGCTACTCGATCGGCGGCGACAACGGCCCACCCGATCCGGACCTGAGTGAGTTCGTTAAAAAATGGAACGAGAAGTACGCTTACCCCAGACTGGTTGTCGCCACAACCACAGAAATGTTCAAAGAGTTTGAACGCCGATACGTGAGCCAGGTGCCCAGGTTTCGCGGCGATTTTACGCCGTACTGGGAAGACGGAGCCGGCTCATCCGCGGCCGAGACGACAATCAACCGCCAGGCGGCCGAGCGCCTGGTTCAGACCGAGACGCTGTGGGCCATGCTCAATCCCGCCGGTTATCCCGCCGAGCAGTTCAGCCAGGCATGGCGTAATGTCATTCTCTATGACGAACACACATGGGGGGCGCATTGCAGTATCAGCCAGCCCGAAAGCGAGTTCACTAAAGCACAGTGGAAGATCAAACAGGCCTTCGCGCTTAATGCCGATTTGCAGTCTCACAATCTGCTAAATAATGCGCTGGCCGGACATCGTGTCGCGGAAAAGCAAGTTACGGCAATAGACGTTTTCAATACCAGCTCCTGGACGCGAACCGACCTGGTAATATTGCCGAAGGATATGCAACTGCCGGGCGACATTGTCAGGGACTCCGAAGGAAAGGCTGTAAAATCACAGCGGCTCTCGACGGGCGAGCTGGCTTTTCTTGCAACGGAGATCGCGCCTTTCTCTGCCGGGCGATTCACTTTCGAAGCCGGCCGGGCCGCCTCAACCGGCAGTGCCGCGGCGAAGGATACCAAACTGAGCAACGGCACGATTTTGCTGACCATAAACAAAGTGACCGGCGCCGCCGAGAGTCTGAAACTCAAACAGCAGAATATCGAACTGGTTAACGGCGAGACGGGATTGGGACTAAACGATTACTTTTACGTTTCCGGCAGGGACCCGACCGAGCCGCAGCGTAACGGACCGGCAAAAATCAGCGTCAAAGAATCCGGGCCGCTGGTCGCTTCGCTGCTGGTCGAATCCGATGCTCCCGGCTGCAATAAACTTCTTCGTGAATTCCGAGTCATTGACGGCATCGACCGTGTGGATATTATAAATGTTATCGATAAAAAAAATATCTACGACCAGGAGGCGGTACACTTGGCCTTTCCGTTCAAGGTGCCTGAAGGTGTCATGCGTATGGATATCCCCTGGGCCGTTGTCAGGCCTGAAACGGACCAACTGGCGGGTGCCTGTAAAAACTATTTTACGGTTCAGCGATGGGTGAACGTTTCCAACGCCGATTACGGCGTCACGCTGGCGGTGCCCGATGCTCCGCTTATCGAAGTCGGCGCTATTACAAACGACCCAAGGGGCAGGACCGTCGGATGGATTAAGAATATAAATCCGTCAACGACGCTGTACTCATACGTGATGAATAATTACTGGGAGACTAATTACAAGGCCGGGCAGGAAGGCCCGACGGTATTTCGTTATTCAATCGAGCCTCACAGTAGCTTAGATTCGGGCAGAGCGGCGAGATTCGGCATTGAGCAAAGTCAGCCGCTCATCGCCGTGGCCGTTGACAATAAAACTCCGGTACCGGGTTCTGTAATGATAGTCGAGCCCGCAAATATTATCGTCACGGCCTTCAGGCCGAGCGAGGACGGCAGGGACTGGATTGTACGTCTATTCAACACATCCGATCAGGCCGGGAAAGCCACCGTCACATGGTCGAAAACAAAGCCGGAGGTGGTATGGCTAAGCAACCTTGCCGGGGAAAAAATCGATAAGGCGGCCGGGCCGATAGAAGTCGCGGCGTATGACTTTGTCACTCTGCGAGCCTCGCTGTCCGGAAAGTAGGAAAATTACAATGACACCAAGAGAACGTGTATTAGCGGCGCTGGAGCATCGGGAAACGGACTGCATTCCCGTGGACTTTTCCGGCCACCGGTCTTCGGGCATCGCGGCGATTGCATATCCGAAGCTGCGCAAGGCCCTGGGCCTGCCGCCCGGGCCGATTCGTGTTTATGACATCATTCAGCAACTGGCCATTGTGGATAACGATGTACTGGATCGATTCGGCGTCGATACCATCGAGATGGGCCGGGGCTTTGCGCTGGACGAGCAATCATGGAAGCCCTGGACTCTGCCGGATG